>NZ_JASAUS010000005.1:0-185352 GCF_029953005.1 Bradyrhizobium sp. Mp27
CTGCCGCTCGGTCCTTGACCGGCGGGGCGTCCGCCCCCGTTCGCCCAACCCATCCCTCAAGCGCGTTGCAAAGTACCGGTCGTCAGGCGGCGAAAAGCCGAAGGCAATCCTGTGCGCCTCGTCAGACAAGATGTGCGGCCGCATCAATCGGGCCCAAAAGCCGCACTCTCACGAATAGGACGGGCTAGCTCCGGATGAGCACGGGTGATTTCGTCGCAGAGCCGCCGTGCCAACGCGTTCTGTATAATGAAGGCCTTCCTCGTCGCCAGCAGCAGGGATAGCAGGTGAACAAGCTGAGCGCGCCGCGCAGTACGGGCCGCCCTCCATTGAAGAGCACTTTCGATCGCAAGCTTCGAGACATACCCTAAGGCTGCAATCACAGCACCGATCAGCGCCGTGCTCAGCCATCCCGGTATTTGCTGCATGGGCCCCTCGACTTTCGTACTCGGGTAGCCCCAAGTCTAGCCGATTTCCTGCGAGCAAGCACTCAGCTTGATTCACCGCGTCCTGCGGAACGTCAGATTGATCCGCTTCCCTCCCAGCAGCGCATGCTCGCCATCGGCGAGCGGAGCGACGCCGTGATAGGCGAGCCGGCTCGGCCCGCCCCAGACGACCACGTCGCCATGGACGAGCCGGAAGCGGCGCGGCTTGTCGCTGCGCGCCAGGCCGCCGAACAGGAAGGTGGCGGGCAGTCCGAGCGAGACCGAGACGATCGGCGCCGAATAGTCCAGCTCGTCCTTGTCCTGATGCAGCGACAGCCGCGTGCCGGGCTCGTAGCGGTTGACGAGGCAGGCGTCGGGCGCAAAGCCGGTGAACCCGCCCTGCTCCGCCGCGCGCCGGGCCAGATCGCGCAACACCGGCGGCATCGCGGGCCAGGGCGCGCCGGTTCGCGGATCGATCGGATCATAGCGATAGCCGGTGTGATCGGTGATCCAGCCGCGCTCGCCGCAATTGGTCATGGCCACTGACATCTGATAGCCGCCGGGCGTGGTCATGCGCCGGAACGGCGACTGCGCTGAGATCGCGCGCACGGCCGCAATCAGCTCGCTCTCGATCGGCTTGACGAAGCCGCGCAGCAGCACGGCGCCGTCGGCGATCTCCTCACGCGACGGCTGTGCCTCGGCGGCCGTGTCGAACAGATCACCCGTCAATCGCAGCGCTCATTTGGCATCGTGGAAGATCACACCCAGCGTGTGGCGCTGGCCGGACCTGATCCGACTGACGCCATGGCGGAGATTAACGCGGTAGATGCCGCGTGTCCCCTGCACCGGGCGGTGATGCACGGCAAAAGCGACCGCATCGCCCTGCATCAGTGGCACGACCTCGGCGCGCGACTGCATGCGCGGGCGCTGCTCGGTCAGCACGAACTCGCCTCCGGTGAAATCGCGTCCCGGCTCGGACAAGAGGATCGCGACCTGGAGCGGGAAGACGTGCTCGCCATAGAGGTCCTGGTGCAGGCAATTGAAGTCGCCCGCCTCATATTGCAGCAGCAGCGGCGTCGGTCGCGCCTGGCCTGCCTCGTGGCAGCGCTTGAGGAATGCCGCATGCGCGGCGGGATAACGGATATCGATCCCCATCGCCTCGTTCCAGCGATTGGCAACGCCCTGAAGATGCGCATAGAGCGCGGGGCGGAGCTGCGCGATCAGATCGGGCAGCGGATAGGAGAAATATTTGTACTCGCCCCGGCCAAAGCCGTGGCGGCCCATGACGATGCGGCTGCGGAAGCCTGCATCATCAGGATAGAGCGCGGCGATGGCGCGGCATTGGTCCGGCGTCAGCAGATTCTTCAGGACGGCGCTGCCCTGGGCGTCGAGCTCGGCCGTGATCTGGGGCCAGTCGAGGGTGTCGACATGGGCGGCGAGGTCGGTTCCAGAATCAGGTGCGGCAATACGTTTGGCGACGGCCATGGCGATCATCCTATCCACATCTGTCATTCCGGGGCGCGCCCTCTTGGGCGCGAGCCCGGAATGACGGAGAGTGTGTCGCAAGTCCTGGCGGCCGCAACCACCCGATTCCCGATGATCTCGCCGTCATTGCGATGAGCCCCTGCGACGAAGCAATCCAGAGTCCCTCCGCGGAACCAGCCTGGATTGCTCCGCTTCCGCCGTCGCTCTTCGAGCTATGGCGGACAAGTCGCTCGCAATGACGGCGGAGAGGTATCAGCCTCGCACCGGCAGCGTCGTCACGTCGTAGCCGTGCTTGATCGTCCGTTTCAGCACGGGGTCCTCGAGCTCGAACTCGAAGCGGTCGGCGGGGCGGATGCCGCCCTTGGCGGCGAAGGTGCCGCCGAACATGGCGCAGCCGTCGGGGAACTTGCCACCCTCAAAGCCGCGCGCGATGAGGTCGGCGACCGGCAGCATCGCGTCCAGCGTGCCCTCCTGGTAGAGCACGCGCTCGCCCTTGATGGTGGCGTAGGAACGCAGGATCATCCTGTCCCAATGGCCGATGACGTCCTCGAGCTCCCAGAGCGTGGATGCGACCGGCTTGTCGCACATCTGCTTGGAGACCGTGACGTTGTAGGCCTCGACCTTGCGGTCGGTATGGTCGGAGCCGCAGCCGACGAAGATGCGGCCCTGCCAGCCGATCAGCACGAATTCGACCTCGCCGGAGGAATCGCCGCCGCAGCATTCGATGCGGTCTTCCTGGGTCAGCCGCCGCGCCGAGGCGCGATAGAAGATCGGCGTCGAGGCCGGCGGGGCGATGCCCATCTCTTGCAGCTCGGCGATGTGCTTGTCGCGCGCGACGGGATCGCGGCCGGTCCAGCCGGCAATGACCATCTGGTCGATCGCCAATGTCAGCGGCGTGGTGGTGTCCTGGGCGTCGACGGTGAAAGTCAGGTCAAACACGAATTACGGCCTCCATGCCGGCAGCAAGCTCGAAAATACGACGGTCAGATCCGCCCGCGCCCGCCAGCATCAGGCCGATGGGAACGTCGCCCTCGCGATGCGCGGGCAGCGAGATGGCGCAACCGTCGATCATGTTGATGAGGGTGCAATTGCGCAGCGCCCGCAGGTTTTCCCTGGTGAACGCCTTGTCATCGGCGAGATCGGAAATCTTCGGCGGCGTGTTGGCGGTGGTGGGCAGTACCAGCGCGTCATAGGGCGCGACGCGCGCATTGACGCGGGCGATCAGCGAGCGGCGCTCGTTGAGGAGATCGATGTAGTCGGCCGCGCTCTGCGCCTCGCCGCGCATGATGCGCACGGAGACCCTGGGGTCGTAGACGTCGCCCTTGGCCGTGATGAGGTAGCGATGCCAGGCGTAGCTTTCGGACGCCGCAAAGCCGCCCTTGGCGTTCATCGGGCCGATGTCGTGAAATTCGGCCATCTCGATGCGCTCGATGATCGCACCGTGATCGGCGAGGCTCTTGAGCGCGCGCTCGAACGTCGAGGCCACGTCCGCGTCGAGATCGTCGAGCGCAATCGTGGTCGGCACTGCGAGCCGCATGCCCTTTACCGGTCGCGGCTTCAGCGGGACGATCGGCTCGTTCGCGAGCACGGCATCGAGAATGGCACAGCAGCTGACCGATCGCGCCAGCGGCCCGATGCTGTCGAGCGAGAAGGACAGCGGCACGGAGCCGTCCAGCGGCACGCGGCGCTGCGTCGGCTTGTAGCCGACGATGCCGTTGAAGGCGGCCGGAATCCGGCAGGAGCCGCCGGTGTCGGTGCCGAGCGCGCCATGCGCCATGCCGTCGAGCACGGACACCGCGGCGCCCGAGGACGAGCCGCCGGGCACGTGTCCCTCGGCTCGGTTCCAGGCGCCCTTCGGCGTGCCGTAATGCGGATTGATGCCGATGCCGGAATAGGCGAACTCGGTCATGTTGGTCCGCCCGATCACGACGAAGCCGGCCTTGCGCAGCCGCGCCACCGTCGCGGCGTCCTGATCGGCGGGCGCAGAATCGTCGAGCGCGCGGGAGCCGGCGCGCGTGACCTGGCCCTTGATGTCGAAGAGATCCTTGATCGAGACCGGGATACCGGCATAGCGCGACGGCGCCGCCTTGACCTTGCGCAAGCCGTCCATCGCATCCGCGGTTGCGAGCGCGGCGTCCTTGTCGACGTGGATGAAAGTGCGCTGGCCCTCGCCGGCAGGGTCGGCGATCCTGGCGAGGCATGCCTCGACCAGCTTGCGGGAGGTCGTGCGGCCGCTTTCGAGGTCGTCGGCGAGCTTCGCCAGTGTCGGAAAATCGGGCATGTCTGTCTCACGGAATATTGCGCGCGCAATCTATAGCGCCGCCTCGGTTCGACACAAGCACTGTGCGCATGATGGCATGCATGCGCATTGCTGGACCGTTGACGCGCGATGGTCGATTGTCGCATCACAATCGAAACAGCCAGGCGTGAAGCCCAGGCCTTATCAAGCATTGCCTTTGGGAGGGTTTTCCGACATGGCCGAACCGCAGCGCGCGCGCCCGAAACCGACGCCGGAGACCCAGCATTTCTGGGACGGCACGAAAGCGGGCGAATTGCGTTTGCAGCGCTGCGACGCCTGCGCGCATGTCTATTTCCCGCCGCGTCCGTTCTGCCCGTCCTGCGCCTCGCGCAAGGTCAGCATCTTCAAGGCGAGTGGCAAGGGTTTCCTCTACAGCTACGTGATCAATCATCGTCCCGCTGCTCCCGGCTTCACGCCGCCTTATGCGATCGCGGTGGTCGAGCTTGCCGAAGGACCGCGGATGATGAGCAACATCATCGATTGTCCGCAGACGCCGGAGGCGCTCGAGCTCGACATGAAGCTCGAAGTCGCCTTCGAGGCGCTCGACGACAAGATCACCCTCCCCGTGTTCCGTCCGGCGAAGGGGTAAGCCGTGCGCAGCAACCAGGTTGCCGTCGTCGGCGCGGCCGAGACCACCGAACTCGGTGTCATCCCCAATATGTCGCAGCTCCAGCTCCACGCGGATGCGGCGCTCAACGCCATCGCGGATGCCGGGCTGAAACTCTCCGACATCGACGGCTTTGCCACCGCGGTCGAAACGCCGCAGCAGGTCTGCCATTATCTCGGCATCAAGCCGACCTGGGTGGACGGCACCTCGGTCGGCGGCTGCTCGTTCATGCTGCACGTTCGCCATGCCGCTGCGGCGATCGAGGCAGGTCTCTGCAAGACCGTGCTAATCACGCATGCCGAGAGCGGCAAGTCGATGATCGGCAAGGCGCCGCGTTCGATCCCCGCCGACAGCCTGCAAGGGCAGTTCGAGGCGCCGTTCGGCGTCTACGGTCCGCCCAGCATGTTCCCGATCCCCGTGCTGCGCTTCATGAAGACCTACGGCATCACCCACGAGCAGCTCGCCTCGGTGGCGGTCGTGCAGCGGGAATGGGCGGCGAAGAATCCGCGTGCGATGATGAAGGACCCGATCACGGTCGCCGACGTGCTCAACTCGCGCATGATCGCCTATCCGTTCCGGCTCTTGCAGTGCTGCCTCGTCACCGACGGCGGCGGCGCCCTGATCCTGACCTCGGCCGACCGCGCCAAGGATTTTCCGAGGAAGCCCGTCTACATCATGGGCACTGGCGAGAGCGTGGAAACGCCGATGGTCAGCCAGATGGAGACTTTCAACTCCTCGCGCGCGTTCAAGACTGCCGGCCCGCTGGCGTTCAGGGAAGCCGGCATCGCGCACCGGGATGTCGACCATCTCATGATCTACGATGCGTTTGCGCATCTGCCGTTGTTCGGCCTTGGCGACCTCGGCTTCATGCCGCACGAGGAAACTGGCCAATTCATCGCTGATGGCAACACGCGCCCCGGCGGCAAGCTGCCGCTCAACACCAATGGCGGCGGCCTGTCCTACATGCATTCGGGCATGTACGGCATGTACGCGCTCCAGGAGAGCGTGCGCCAGATGCGCGGGATTGCGCCGGCACAGGTGCCGAATGCGAAGATTTCGGTGTGTCACGGCGTCGGCGGCATGTTCGCGGCATCAGGCACCATCGTGTTTACGAACGAGAGGTAACGACTGTCATTCCGGGGCGGCGCGTCAGCGACGAGCCCGGAATCCATAACCACGATCGGGAGTATGGATTCCGGGCCTGCGCCTTGCGGCGCATCTCGGAATGACGGCGGAAATTGGAACGGCTAGCGGAGAACCCACATGAGCAAATCACTGCAAGACAAGGTCATCATCGTCACCGGCGCAGGCCGCGGCATCGGGCGCGAGATCGCGCTGCTCTGCGCGGCGGAGGGCGCCAAGGTCGTCGTCAACGACCCCGGTGCTGCCGCCGACGGCGCCGGTTCCAGCGCTTCGCCTGCCGAGGAGGTGGTCGACGAGATCAAGAAGCGCGGCGGCATCGCGGTGCCCAATTTCGAGTCGGTGGCGGAAGCCGTCCCCGCCAGCAAGATCGTGAAGACCGCGACCGATCATTTCGGCAAGCTCGACGGCGTCGTCAACAATGCCGGCATCCTGCGCGACATGATCTTCCACAAGATGAGCGTGGAAGCGTTCGAGGCCGTCATCAAGGTTCACCTGATGGGCTCGTTCTACGTCAGCCACGCCGCGGCGCGGATCTTTCGCGAGCAGGAGAGCGGCTCCTTCGTGCACTTCACCTCGACCTCCGGCCTGATCGGCAATTTTGGCCAGGCCAACTACGCCGCGGCCAAGCTCGGCATCATCGGACTGTCGAAGTCGATCGCGCTCGACATGGGCCGCTTCAACGTCCGCTCCAACTGCGTCTCGCCGTTTGCCTGGACCCGCATGATCGGCACCATCCCGACCGAGACCGAAGCCGAGAAGGCGCGTGTCGAGAAGATCAAGCAGATGGGCCCGGAGAAGATCGCGCCGATCTGCGCCTATCTGCTCTCCGATGCCGCCAAGGACGTCTCCGGACAGATCTTCGGCGCACGCATGAACGAGCTGTTCCTGTTCAGCCAGAACCGCCCGCTGCGCTCTGTTCATCGCAGCGAGGGCTGGACGCCGCAAACGATCGCGGAACACGGCATGCCGGCACTGAAGGGCTCGTTCTACAAGCTCGATCGTTCCGCCGACATCTTCCCCTGGGATCCCGTCTAGCCGTTTTCCCAGCAATTGTTGCATTGCGATCTCCGGTTGTCCGGCCGGAGATCGCCCGCATTACGCCCGATTGCGGGCGAATGGTTTCCTTCCAACAAAAAACGGGAGGCGACTATGACAAAATCACTGACCAATTCTGCCGATACTGACGAGCCTTGCCTCGGGCGCCGCACCCTCCTGAAGCGCGCGGCGGCTGCAGTGGCCGCGACGGGCGTCACCATGAACGCAGCCCTGGCCGCCTCCGTTACGCCGTTCGGCCAGACCGCTACGCCGACGAGGTCGACGGCGCCATTGCCCTTGGGACCTCTGCCCGGCAGCCGCTACCCGGACTCCCGTCTGGAATCCGCGAAGAAGGGGCCGCCAACGTTCGGGCCTGCCGACTTCCCGGCCTTCGCCGGCACCATGGCGGTCGAGCGTGTTGCAACCGGCTTCCGATGGGCCGAGGGTCCCGTGTATTTCGCGGCCGGACGATACCTGCTGTTCAGCGACATTCCCAACAACCGCATCATGCGCTTCTCGGAGGATGACGGTCACGTCAGCGTCTACCGTCAGCCCTCGATGAATTCGAACGGCAACACCATCGATCGCGAAGGACGCCTGATCACTTGCGAGCATAGCGGTCGGCGCGTGACACGGACCGAACTCGACGGCTCGATCACCATCATTGCCGACAAATTCAATGGCAAGCGACTGAACTCGCCGAACGATGCGGTCGTTACCGCCGATGGCGCGATCTGGTTCACCGATCCGGCCTACGGCATCGGTGGCTTCTATGAGGGCATCAAGGCCGACCCCGAGCAGGAGAAGAAGAACGTCTACCGCGTCGACCCGAAAACCGGCGACGTCAAGGTCGTCATCGACGATTTTGTGGAGCCCAACGGGATCACCATCTCGCCCGACGAGAAGAAGCTCTACATCTGCGAGACCGGATTCACGGACGGACCGGACAACCCATCGCATATCCGCGTGTTCGACCTCGACGTGGCGGCGGGGAAGGTGTCGACCAGCAAGGTCTTCGCCGAGATGCCAAAGCCAAGCATCACCGACGGCGTCCGCTGTGACACCGAAGGACGGGTCTGGTGTTCGGTGGGCTGGGGCGATCCGAACGAAGACGGCGTGCGCTGCTATACGGCCAACGGCCAACTGCTTGGCAAAATTCACATCCCGGAAACCGTCGCCAACCTGAGCTTCGGCGGGCAGCAGCGAAACAGACTCTATATCTGTGGCTCGACATCGCTCTATGCTGTGTACACCGGTGTGCAGGGCGCACTAAAGCCGTGAACATCAACGAATAGCGAATGGTGGGTAGCGAATAGTCGGCAGCGCACGCCTTCTGTTCGCTACTCGCCCTACTACCCGGTATTCCGCAATCCGGCCGAAATGCCGTTGATCGTCAGCTGAATCCCGCGCAGCACCTGCTCGTCCGGGTTCTGCGCGCGATGCTCTTTCAGCAATTCGACCTGCACGTGGTTGAGCGGATCCAGATAGGGGAAGCGGTGGCGCACCGAGCGCTCCAGCAGCGGGTTGCCCTGGAGCAGCCGGTCCTGGCCCATGATGTCGAGCAGCGTCTCGATGCAGGAATGCCATTCACGGCGGATGCGGCCGAAGATCTTTTCGCGCAAGGCTTCGTCCGGCACGAGCTCGGCATAGCGCGAGGCGATCGCGATCGAGCTTTTCGCCAGCACCATGTCCATGTTCGAGAGCAGCATGCGGAAGAACGGCCATTCCCTGTAGAGCTCTTTCAGGAACGGCATGCCCTTGTCGGGATGCTCCGCGATCCATTGCTCGACCGCGCTGCCAAAGCCGTACCAGCCCGGCAGCATCAGGCGGCATTGCGCCCAGGAGAACACCCAGGGAATGGCGCGCAGATCCTCGATCGCGCGGGTCTTCTTGCGCGAGGCCGGACGGCTGCCGATGTTCAGCGTCGCGATCTCGTTGATGACGGTGGACGCCCAGAAATAATCGACGAAACCGTCGGTCTCGTAGACGAGGCCGCGATAGGCCTTGAAAGCCAAATTTGAAAGCTCGTCCATCGCGGTGAGATATTCGCGGCGCGGCGCGCTCTGGCGCGGGTGCAGCAGGCTTGCCTCCAGCGTCGCGGCCGCGAGGATCTCCAGATTGTTGCGCCCGACTTCGGCGTTGGAATATTTCGACGAGATGATCTCGCCCTGCTCCGTGATGCGGATCTGTCCGTTCACCGCCCCACCGGGCTGCGCGATGATGGCGTCATAGCTCGGGCCACCACCGCGGCCGACCGAGCCGCCGCGGCCGTGGAACAGGCGCAGCCGCACGCCGTGGCGCTCGAACACGTCGACGAGTCCGATTTCAGCCTTGTAGAGCTCCCAGCCCGAGGTGACGAAGCCGCCGTCCTTGTTGCTGTCGGAATAGCCGAGCATGACCTCCTGTACGCTGCCGCGGCTGTCGACGAGGCGGCGGTAATCGTGCAGCGACAGCATGCGGTCCATGATGGCGCTGGAGGCCTGCAAATCCTCGATGGTCTCGAACAGGGGCACGATGTTGATGGCGCTGCGCCCGGAGGGATGGACGAGGCCGACCTCCTTGAGCAGCACGGCCACTTCGAGCATGTCGGACATGCCCTTGCACATCGAGATGATGCATTGGGGAATGGCGTCCGAGCCGAACTTCGCATGCGCCTCCGCGGCGGAATGGAAGACGTTGAGCTCGCCCATGGTCTCGTCGCTGTATTTGACGAATGGCGAGACCAGCGAGCGCGTCGAGCGCAGCTCGTTGGTGAGCAGCGAGATGCGCGCGTCCTCGCCCAGAGCGAGATAGGACATGCCGGGGTTCGCCGCGTCCATCAGCTCGGCGATGGTACGTTCGTGCACGGCAGAATTCTGGCGGATGTCGAGCCGCGCCAGATGGAAGCCGAAGCAATCCACCGCACGCCGCAGCAGCCGCAGCCGGCCGCGGGCGATGACGCGGGCATTGTTGGAGATCAGCGAGCGGTGCAGCACGTCGAGATCAGCCTGCAGCTCCCTGACGGTCTCGTAAGGCCTGCCCTTGCCGACCGGCCGGCGCGTGATCTCGACCTCGAGCTTTTCGGCCGTCGCCGTCAGGCGCGCATAGATGCCGGAGACCGCGAGACGATAAGGCTCGCCGCTCCGGTGCGGCGAGGTGTCGGGCGAGCGTTCCGCCAGCGTCCGCAGCTCCTCGGAGACGTCGGCGAGGTGCGCTGCGATCGACAGCTCCGAGCCGAGCACATGCAGCTCGTTGAGATAGAATTGCATCACCCGGCTCGACTGCAGCCGCAGCGTCCCGCGCATCACGTCGGCGGTGACGAAGGGATTGCCGTCGCGGTCGCCGCCGATCCAGCTGCCCATGCGCAGGAACGAGGCGAGCTCGCTTGCAGCCGCCTCGCCAGCCTCCTCCAGCCGGTCTTCGAGCACGTTGACCAGCCGCGGCACCTCGCGCAGGAAGGTGTAATCGTAGAACGACAGGCCGTTCGCGACCTCGTCGAGCACGGTGAGCTTGGTCCGGCGCAAGAGATTGGTCTGCCACAGCGTCAGCACCTCGCGGCGAAGCTGTTCGTCGCTGGCGGCGGCCTCGTCCGCGGTCAGCGCAACGCGCTCGCGGCGGTCCAGCAGGCTGGCGACCTCCATCTCGCGATCCATGGTGCTCTTGCGGCGAACCTCGGTCGGGTGCGCGGTCAGGACCGGGCTGACCAGCGCGGTCTTGAAGAAATTGCGCAGCATGTCGGAGCTGATCCCGGCGTCCCTGGCGTGGGCCAGCGTCTCTGCCAGCACACCGGAACCGGTGCTCTGGGCGGCACTGCGGGCGCGCATCTGGCGAATGTTGTTCTGGTCCTCGGCGATGTTGGCGAGGTGGGAGAAATAGCTGAAGGCGCGGACGATCCGCACCGTCTCCGAGGTCGACATGCTGTCGAGGATCTGCTCGAGCTCGCGGCGGGCGAGCCGGTCCTCGTCGCGGTGGAACCGGATCGAGGTCTGGCGGATCCGCTCGACCAGGTCGAACAATTCCGCGCCTTCCTGGTCGCGCACGGTGTCGCCCAGGATACGTCCAAGCAGGCGGATGTCGTCACGCAGCCGCGCATCTGCCTCCAGCGCCTGGGCGTCCTCAGCGCGGTTCGCGCGGTTGTCAATGGCGTCGGGTGGCACGGTCTGGAGGGACATGGCTCGCTTCCTTGTTCGAGCTCGCTTCGCTGCCCGGCTCAGCCGAGTGTGCAAGTTTTTTGCCGCAGCGCAAGATGAAGTTGGGGGCGGCGCACACTGAAAGGGACGATCGCTCCTTGCGCTAGGCCGGCACGATCACCTTGCCGATCGGCCAGAGCGCGATGCCCGCGAGCTTCAGATGGGCCCATGCGAAGGGGATGCCGATGATGGTGATGGCGAGAACCAGCGCGGTCAGGGCGTGGCCGAGCGCCAGCCACCAGCCGGCGAGCACGAACCAGATGATGTTGCCGATCACCCCGAGCGGGCCGGTGCCGATGTCGCTCGTGCCGGTGACCTCGTAGCGGTTGACCGCTCTCGAGCCGAACGGCAGCAGCGTGTAGACGGCGATGTTGAACGCTGCCCGCGCCCAGGGCAGGCCGATGATGGTGATGGCCATGATGACGGCGGCAACCAGCCAGCCGAACGCCATCCAGGCACCACCGATGAGAATCCAGAGCAGGTTGAGCAGGATGGAAACGGGAGCCATGGGATGATCCGGAGGTTAATGACCCCGTCTGTATAGCACGACCGCCGAAGTCGCGGAGCGTTCAGCGGCCTCGAAGGGCCCCGGATTACGTTTCGCTCCATACGGGCTTCAAACGACCGCTACCGCCCCTCGAACTTCGGCTCACGCTTCTCCATGAACGCCTTCATGCCCTCGGCCATGTCCTGTGTCTTGAACAGCGGCAGAAGCTGGAGGTAGACGTGGTGAACGTGATCGGAGAAGTTCTCGTTGAGGCCCATCCGCATCATGCGCTTGGAGGCCTGCACCGCGAGCGGCGCGTTGGCTGCGATTTCGCGGGCGATGGCGCGGGCGCGGCCCATCAAGTCGGCATCCGGCACGACCTCGTTGGCGAGGCCCCATTCCAGACACTCGCGGGCGCTGAGCGTCCGGCCGGTGAAGATCAGCTCGGAAGCCTTGGCCCAGCCGAGCATCCGAGGCAGCAGCCAGGTGCCGCCGGATTCCGGCACGACGCCGCGCTTGACGAAGGCCGCCGCAAGCTTCGAGGATTCCGCCATGATGCGGATATCGCAGCCGAGCGCGGTGTCCATACCATAACCGGCGGCGCCGCCGTTGACGGCGCAGATGGTCGGCTTGTCCATCGCCTGAAGCACGGTCGGCGGCGTGTTGCGCAGATTGATCGTGGTCGGCGAAGACGCGGCACTGAGGCCATTGCCGTCGCGCTCCCGACGCAAATCGAGGCCGGCGCAGAATGCCCGCCCCTTGCCGGTGAGGATCACGACGCGGACGTTGCGGTCCTCATTGGCCTCGGTCAGCAGCCGCGCCAAATCGTTCAGCATCGGGCCGGAGATCGTGTTCATGCGCTCCGGCGCATTCAGCGTGATCACCGCGATGTGGTCGGCGACCTCATAGAGGACTTCGTTTGCGGCGTCGGTCCTAATCATTCGTTCCTGTGTTCGTAGCCCGGATGGAGCGCAGCGAAATCCGGGGTCTTTTTGACGCGAGCACCGCCCCGGATTGCGCTTCGCTCCATCCGGGCTACAAGGCCCTCAAATCTTCCGCCCCGCCTGCTCCCAATAGGGATCGCGCAGGCGGCGCTTGAAGATCTTTCCGGAGTCTTCGCGCGGCAGCCCGCTGCGGATCTCGATGTGCTTGGGCACCTTGTAGTCGGCGAGCGACGTCTTCAGCCTTGCGCGGACATCGGACGCATCGAGCGTGACACCCGGTTGCGGCTCGACCACGGCCATCAGCGCCTCGCCGAATTCGGCATCGGGGATGCCGAACACGGCGCAATCATGCACGCCGGGTACGGCGTGAAGCACGGATTCGATCTCGGCCGGATAGATGTTGACGCCACCTGAGATCACCATGTCGCGCTTGCGGTCGCAGATGAAGACGTAGCCGTCCTCGTCGATATAGCCGACGTCGCCGGAGGTGATGAAACCGTCGCGATCGATCTCGGCGCGCTTCTCCGGCTTGTTGTGGTAAGTGAAATCAGCCATTTCGGCCATGCGGGAATAGATCTCGCCGATCTCGCCCACGGGGAGCACGCGGCCGTCATCGCCGATGAAGCGCAGCTCGGCGCCGGGCGAAATCCTGCCGACTGTGCCGGGCTTTTTGAGCGCGTCCTCGGAGGTCGCGAAGGTGACGGCGCTGGATTCAGTCGAGCCGTAGAATTCGTAGATCACCGGCCCCCACCATTCGATCATGGCGCGCTTGACGTCGGCCGGACATGGCGCGGCGGCATGGATGATGTGGCGCAGCGAGGAGACGTCGTACTTCCTGCGGACCGTCTCCGGCAGCTTCATCAGGCGGATGAACATGGTCGGCACCATGAAGATGGTGTCGATCTTGTACCGTTCGATCAGCTCCAGAAACTCTTCGGCCTCGAAGCGCGGCATCAGCACCAGCGCGCCGCCGAGCTTGCCGGCGCGAATGCCGAACGAGTTTGGTGCGGAGTGATAGAGCGGACCCGGCAGAATCGCGCGGGCGCCGGGTTTCAATCCATAGATCATCGCGCGCATGCGCTCGCCGGCCGCCGCCTGTTCCGGCGTGGGCGCATCGCGCCTTACGCCCTTGGGATGGCCCGTTGTCCCTGACGTGTAGATCATGTTCATGGGCTGCGGCACGACCGGGCCGTCATAGGGCTGGTGTTGCGCCAGCCAAGATTCGAAATCAATCGCGAAGTCCGGCGTCTTCAGATGATCTGGATTGATCTTGTAGTTGGACAGGATCTCCGGCGGCGTCGGCACGCTGAGCACGGTGACGCCTTTCGGGATCGCATCGCGCAGGGCGTGCAGCATGTCGGCATGTCCGATCAGCACGGACGTGCCGGTATCCCCGAGGATGTAGTTGATCTCCTCCGGCTTGAAGTGCCAGTTGATCGGCACGCCATAGGCGCCTAACCGCATCGCGGCGTAGGCCGCTTCGAGGAAGGCGATGTCGTTGCGCATCAGCATGCAGACGCAATCGCCCTGCCTGACACCGATTTTGGCGAGGCCGCTCGCGATGCGATCCGCGCGGTTGGCGACTTCGGCGTGGGCACGGCGGCGCTCGCCGGAGACGATGCCGAGGAATGGGGACGTTTCGCTCATTTTTGTTTTTCTTTGTTGTTTAGCGACTTTGTCAGTTAGTCGTCATCACCGGGCTTGTCCCGGTGATCCACGTTCTTGCTTGCCGCTTCGGACCAAGAACGTGGATGGCCGGGACATCTAGCGCGAAGGCGCGCTTCGCGCTTTTGCCCGGCCATGACGGAGAGCCTGTCAGTCCACATACCTCGCCGCACGCTTCTCCAGATTGGAGCGCACCGCCTCGGTCTGGTTCGCACTGCCGATTAGCTTCTGCTGCTCGACGGATTCGGCGAGCAGCGCCGGGCCGGGATCGACCGAGAGATTGTTGAGCAGGCGCTTTGCGGCGCGGATCGCATCGGGGCTCTTGCCGGCGATTTCGCGCGCGACTTCGAGAGCCGTGGCGCGCGGGTCGTCGCAGATGCGCGTCGCGAGGCCGTACGTCATTGCCTCCTGCGCGGAGAAGATGCGGCCGGTGTAGGTGAGATCGCGCAGGATGTCATCGCGCACGAGCGAGGCCAGGATCGGCGTGCCTGCCATGTCGGGCACGAGGCCCCATTTGATCTCCATCACCGACATCCGCGCATCGGGTGAGAGAAAGCGCATGTCGGCACCGAGCGAAAGCTGGAACCCACCGCCGAAAGCGACGCCGTGCACGGCCGCGATCACCGGAACCGGCAACTGACGCCAGCCCCATACCGCCTGTTGCGGAAAGTTCGCCTGGCCATGCGTGCGCTTGGTGAGATCGCGATTTTCGCCACCCGGAATTCCGTTGCCGCCTGTCTCCTTCATGGCGGCAAAACGCCCCATGTCGAGACCGGCGCAGAAGGCGCGGCCTTCGCCCGAGAGCACGACGACGCGCACGCCCTTTTCCTTCGAAAGCCGGTCGGTTGCGGCAACAAGGGCCTCGAACATCGCCTGATCAAGCGCATTCATCTTGTCCGCGCGCACCAGGCGCACGTCGGCGACGCCTTCCGAGATCGAGATCGAGACGCGCTCTTCCATGGATGAATTCTCCCCTGTTCTTGTTCAGTGCCGCTTTACAGGAAGCCGGCGGCCGGATTTAGTCAATCGACCAATTAACTGACAATGCCTGCGGAGGAAACAGCCATGTTCAAGGAAAATCTTCTGGCCGGCCGGTGCATTCTCGTGACCGGCGGCGGCACCGGGCTCGGCAAGTCGATGGCGGCGCGCTTCCTCCAGCTTGGAGCAGAGGTGCACATCTGCGGCCGGCGCAAGATCGTGTGCGACGAGACCGCGACTGAGCTGATGGACCTGCATGGTGGCCGCGTCACAAGCCACGGCGTCGACATCCGCAACGCGCTCGCGGTCGAAGAGATGATCGAGACCATCTTTCGTGACGCTCCCCTCACCGATCTCATCAACAACGCCGCCGGCAATTTCATCTCGCGCAGCGAGGAGCTGTCGCCGCGCGGCTTCGATGCCGTCGCCAACATCGTCATGCACGGCACGTTCTATGTGACCCATGCGGTCGGCAAGCGCTGGATCGCCTTGAAGCAGCCCGGCAATGTCGTTTCCATCACCACGACCTGGGTGCGCAACGGCTCGCCTTACGTGGTGCCGTCCGCGATGAGCAAGTCGGCGATCCACGCCATGACGATGTCTCTCGCGACCGAATGGGGCCGCTACGGCATCCGCCTCAACACGATCGCGCCGGGCGAGATCCCGACCGAGGGCATGAGCAAGCGCATCAAGCCCGGCGACGAAGCCGGCGCACGCACCAAGGCGATGAACCCGATGGGCCGCGTCGGCACCATGGAGGAATTGCAGAACCTCGCGGTGTTCCTGATCTCCGGCGGCTGCGACTGGATCAGCGGCGAGACCATCGCGATGGACGGCGCGCAGGCGCTGGCTATGGGCGGCAATTTCTACCAGCTCCGCGACTGGGGCGACGACGACTGGAAAACCGCGCGCGAGAGCATCATGGCGCAGAACGAGAAGGATCGGGCGAAGCGGGGCTAGTTGTCGTCTCGCGAAAGCGAACGTGTGAAGCGCTGACGCTCTCACTCCGCCCTCACCTGTCGTCCCTGCGAAAGCAGGGACCCATAACCCCAGGGAGAAGTTTGACGCGAGACCGGTAACTCCGAGTCTTCGCCAAACTTCTCCCTGTGGCTATGGGTCCCGGCTCTGCGCTTCGCTTGTCCGGGACGACAGCCGGGCCTCTCCCATCTTGTCTTCACCCGCGGATGACGCCACACTCCCAGACATAAAAACAAGACGCCACGGGAGAGACATGTCCACCACACAGCCATTGGCGAATCTCGCCGACATGGTGCGCGAGCGCGCGATCAGCCGCGGCAACGCGACCGCCTACGAGTTCGAAGGCCGCGTCACGAGCTTTGCCGAGTTTAACGTCAAGACCAACAAGGTCGCCAACGCGTTGATCGCGATGGGCGTGAAGAAGGGCGACCGCATCGCCTATCTCGGCAAGAACAGCGACCTCTATTTCGAGCTGCTGATGGGCGCGATGAAGGCCGGCGTGGTGATGGCGCCGGTGAACTGGCGGCTCGCGGGGCCCGAGGTCGCGTTCATCGTTGCGGATTGCAGGGCGCCTGTGCTGTTCGTGGGGCCGGAGTTCATCGCGCAGGTCCGCCAGATCAAGGACCAGCTGCCTGGCGTGCGCACTGTCATCACCACCGAAGGCGGCGCGCCGGAATGGCAGGATTTTACGGCCTGGCGCGATGCGCAGAGCGGCGATGATCCCAGGGTGCCGATCGACACCAGGGATATCGCAATCCAGCTCTACACGTCAGGCACCACAGGCAAGCCCAAGGGCGCGATGCTGTCGCATGCGAACTTCCTCAACCTCGTACAGACAGGCAATGCCGAGGACAAGCCGGAGTGGAACCGGTGGTCCACCGACGACGTATCGCTGGTGGCGATGCCGATCTTCCACATCGGCGGCTCCGGCTGGGGCGTGATGGGGCTCTATCACGGCGCCCGCGGCGTGATCGCGCGCGAGTTCGATCCGACCAAGGTGCTGGATTTCTTCGAGCAGTCGGGCATCACAAAGCTGTTCATGGTGCCCGCGGCGATGCAGTTCGTGGTGCGGCAGCCGCACGCGAAGACGGTCGATTTCTCGCGGCTGAAATACATGTTGTATGGCGCCTCGCCGATTCCGGCGGCGCTGCTGAAGGAATGCATCGAAATCTTCAAATGCGGCTTCGTGCAGATGTATGGCATGACCGAGACCACAGGCACCATCGTCGCGCTGCCGCCGGAGGACCATGTCGAGGGCCTCGAGCGGATGCGCTCGGCCGGCAAGGCGCTGCCGGGTGTCGAGATCGCGATCCTGGATGCGGACGGCAAACCGCTGCCGCCGCGCGAGGTCGGCGAGATCGCGACGCGCTCGGGCTCGAACATGGCCGGCTATTGGAACCTGCCGGAGGCGACTGCGGCGACGCTGCGCGGCGATGGCTGGCTGCGCACCGGTGACGCCGGCTACATGGACGAGGACGGCTATCTCTACATCCACGACCGCATCAAGGACATGATCATCTCCGGCGGCGAGAACATCTACCCGGCCGAGGTCGAGAGCGCGCTGTGCGATCACCCTGATGTCGCGGAAGCGGCCGTGATCGGCGTGCCCGACGACAAATGGGGCGAAGCCGTGAAGGCCGTCGTGGTGATGAAGCCCGGCAAGCAGGCGACCGCCACCGACATCATCAACTTCACCCGCGAACGCATTGCCGGGTTCAAGACACCGAAAAGCGTGGAGTTCTTGCCGGCGCTGCCGAGGAATCCCTCAGGCAAGATCTTGCGGCGGCAGTTGAGGGAGCCGTATTGGGCGGGGAAGGACCGACGGGTGAATTGATCCCACGGTGCCGTAGGGTGGGCAAAGGCGCAAAGCGCTGTGCCCACCATTCTTCGTTTGCAACAAGAACGGTGGGCACGCTCCGCTTTGCCCACCCTACGGCAGCGATGCTTCGCAGCAACCGCTCAATGCTTCCCCGGCCCCATATACCCGAACAAAAACCCCGCCACCTTGCGCATCTGGATCTCCTCACTCCCCTCCGTGATCCGATAGCGGCGGTGGTGGCGGTAGATGTGCTCGAACGGCTTGTGGCGTGAATAGCCCATGCCGCCGTGGACCTGCATGGCACGGTCGGCGGATTCGCAGCAGAGGCGGTTTGCCCAGTAGTTGCACATGGAGACGCGGTCGGAGAGCGTGCGCTCGATCTGTTCCTCGTTGAGCTGGTCCATCTCCCAGGCGGTCTTGCGGATCAACAGGCGCAGCATCTCGGCTTGGGTCGCGAGCTCGACCAGCGGGAACTGGATCGCCTGGTTCTCGGCGAGCGCCTTGCCGAACGGCTTTCGCTCGCGCGCGTATTTGACACTCTCGTTGATGCAGTAGACGGCAGCGCCGAGCGAGCTTGCCGCCTGGCGGATGCGGTTCTGGTGGACAAAGCACTGTGCGAGCGACAGGCCGCGGCCGAATTCGCCGAACAGGGCATCCTCCGGCACGAACACGTCCGTAAAGCTGACGCGGGGATGGTCGGTCGGCATGTTGAAGGTCCACATGTACTCCTCGACCTTCACGCCATGGCTCTTGGCCGGCACCAGGAAGCAGGTGATGCCGCGGGCATCGCCGTCATTGCCCGAGGTGCGCGCGAACAGCGCGCAATGCGTGGCGACGTGCATGCCGGTCGTCCACATCTTCTCGCCGTTGATGATCCAGCCCTTGACGTTGTCGCGGGTCGCGGGCACTGCGCGCGTCTCCATGTGGGTGGCGTCCGAGCCATGATGCGGCTCCGTCAATCCAAAGGTGATGCGGTACTTGCCCTTGATCGAGCCGTCGATCATCGCCTTCTGGTCGTCGCGGCCATAGCGATCGAGCATGGTGACAACGGGGAAATTGCCAACGATGGAGTGCTCGTTCTGGAGATCGTTGTGCAGGCCGAGACCCTTGGCGGCAAAGTGCTCGCGGATCACGGCCATCCAGAGGTTGGAGCCGTCCTTGCCGCCATATTGCTTCGGCACCGGAAAGCGCAGATGGCCGGCGGCATCCGCAAGATCCTTCGCCTTGCGCAGCAGCGCCTCCCACTCATGACGTGGCAGGCCGCCGTTCTCGAAATCGGTGCGCGCCCATTCGCGGCGATGGTCGAAGAAGCGGATGTTGTCATCGGCCTGTTCGAGCGGCTTGATCTCGCGTTCGATGAAACGATCGAGCTCTCCGAGATAGGCGACGAGATCGGCAGGCAATGAGAAATCCACGGCTCTCTCCCGGAGTAGTTTTGTCGTTTTGCGTTAAGGCGCTAACCGCGCTTTTGCTTCGCGCGATTAAGGTGAGAAGTGCGCGCGCAAGTCAAGCAAGGCAAGGCGTGTGACAGGCGCAAGGCGCGCCCGCGCAATTCGATGGTGTCGCGGCGCCGACGCGCGCTAGTATGTCCGCAATATTCCTTCACGAGAAAATGCGGGAGCGCGCGATGGATCTGAAATTCTCAAAGGTGGAACGCAAGGGGCCAATCACGATCATCACGCTGTCGCGGCCCGAGGTCTACAACGCGCTGCACACCGACGCGCATTTCGAGCTCCAGAAGGTGTTTGACGATTTCTCAGCCGATCCCGAGCAGTGGGTCGCGATCGTCACCGGCGCCGGCGACAAGGCGTTCTGCGCCGGCAACGATTTGAAGTGGCAGGCGGCGGGCGGAAAGCGCGGCTGGGACAAGGGCGGCTTTGCCGGCCTTACCTCGCGCTTCGACTGCGACAAGCCGATCATCGCTGCGGTCAACGGCGTCGCCATGGGCGGCGGCTTCGAGATCGCGCTCGCCTGCGACCTGATCATCGCGTCCGAGAACGCGACCTTCGCCCTGCCCGAGCCGCGCGTCGGCCTTGCTGCGCTTGCCGGCGGCCTGCATCGCCTGCCGCGCCAGATCGGGCTGAAGCGCGCCATGGGCATGATCCTCACCGCGCGCCATGTCAGCGCCAAGGAGGGCCATGAGCTCGGATTCGTCAACGAGGTGGTGCCGCAGGGCGAGGCGCTGTCGGGCGCGCTGCGCTGGGCCGAGATGATCACCAAGAACTCGCCGATGTCGATCCGGGCGTCGAAGCAGACCATCCAGAAGGGCCTCGCCGTCTCGCTGGAGCAGGCGATCGAGGAGCAGCGCGAATATCCGGCGGTGAAGGCGATGGTGGCCTCGCAGGATTATATCGAGGGCCCGAAGGCGTTCTCGGAGAAGCGGCCGCCGAAATGGGTGGGGAAGTAGGAATCGCCTGTTTCCGCGTCATGGCCGGGCTTGTCCCGGCCATCCACGTCTTGACGCGCATGACGAAGAACGTGGATGCCCGGGACAAGCCCGGGCATGACGAAACAGAGAGAGTGCAGGCCCCTCTCAACACCGTCATTGCGAGCGCAGCGAAGCAATCCAGACTGCCTCCGTGGAGACAGTCTGGATTGCTTCGTCGCTACGCTCCTCGCAATGACGGTTGCGAAAGATTGAGTAGCCCGGATGGAGCGAAGCGCAATCCGGGGCAACTGCATCTTTTTGCGCGACCGTCCCGGATTACGCTTCGCTCCATCCGGGCTACGAAGCCCATCTACCGCTCTAGCTCGCGCTTATAGGACGCATAGTTCGGCTGGTCGACCGCGAGCTTGTCCATCGTTGTCTGCCAGAGATGCTCAGCGAGGCCAGGCGTTGCCAGATCAACCTCACCCTTGGCGATGCGATCGGCGAGCGCGCGGTTGAGATCGGCGACCGAGCCGTCCATGCCCAGCAGCGCACGCAGCCGCGCCACCTCCTTCGCGTCACTCCCTTCCTCCTGCGTCAGCTGCCGCGTGACGACGTCGAGGATGTTGATGGCGACGCGCAGCTTGAAGGCCTGATGGCCGGAGATCAGCGGCGTGATGTCGTTGCGGAGGAAATCGGCGACCGCCTTGGTCAGCTCGATCGGGGTCGGTTCGTCCTGCATGTGTCAGCTCCCGCGCGGTGCCAGCAGCCGCAACAGATCGATCTCGGTCTCGCTGGCGCGGCGGCCGATCATGGCGCGTTCCATCGAATGGTCGGGCCCCTCGCGGAACCGCTGCATCATGCCGCCGCACATGATGCCCCAGCGTAGCGTACCCATCACTTCCCAGAATTTGACGCGCGCAGGATCGCATTTGCGGCCCGCGGCCTCATAACCGGCGAACAATTCCTCGCGTGTGCCAAAACCGCCGACCGGCTTGTCGATCTCACCAAAGCGCCAGGAGTTGACGCAGACCCAGCCGAGATCCTCCATGGGATCGCCGAGATGGGCGAGCTCCCAGTCGAGCACGGCGCGGACGCCGTCGGCGCCGATGATGAGATTGCCGTTGCGGAAATCGCCGTGCACCAGCGTCGTCTCGGCGGAGGGGCCGGGATCATGGTCGCGCAGCCAGCGCAGTGCCAGCTCGAACACGGGCTTTGGCCAGTTCAGGCTGCGATAGTCGCGCTCGAACTCGCCGATCTCCTGGGTCGCGGACCGGCTGCGCAGTTCGGGCAGCTTGTCCTGCGGCAGCCTGTGCAGGCCGGCGAGCACGCCGCCGATCTGCCGCGCGAGACGCGGCCGCGCTGTCGCGTACTCATCATCGCGAAGAATCTTGCGGGCGATGGTCTCGCCCTCGACCCGCTGCATGATGAAGCCAGTGCCGAGATTTTCGTCGGGCGCCAGCACATGCATGACGCGCGGCGACGGCACGCCGGCCTCGAAAGCGAGCTGCATCAGCTGCGCCTCAGCCGCAAGGCCCGCCGCCCGCGTCGGCGCGGCGCCATAGCCCTTCGGCGAGCGGCGCAGGATCGCGCCGATCGGCCCATCGGGATGCTTGATGTCGAAGCGCCAGGTTTCCTGACTGGCGCCGCCGGACAGTTTTGCCGCGCCGGTGACGCCGGTCGCCCCTTCGCACCAGCGCGCGACGCTGCGGGAGAGCTCGGCCTCGATCATTTGCCTTTGAACTGCGCCGGGCGCTTCTCCAGGAACGCGCCAACGCCTTCACGGAAATCGTCCGTGTCGCCGGCGCGCAGCTGGCACTGGAATTCGAGGTTGAGCTGATCCTCGAACGAATTTTCCGGGCTGTCCCAGTAGAGCTTGCGGATCAGCGACAGCGCGACGGTCGGGCCGCTCGCCAGATCACGCGCGAGCTTCATCGCCTCCTCCATCAGCACGCCGTCGTCATAGACGCGGTTGACGAGGCCCCATTCCAGCGCCTTCTCGGCCGGCAGGCGCTCGCCCATCAGCGACAATTCGACCGAGCGCGCCCGGCCGATCAGGCGCGGCAGCAGCCAGGTCGAGCCGCAATCCGGCACGAGGCCGATGCGGCGGAAGGCTTGAAGAAAGTAAGAGGACCGCGCACACAAAATCATGTCGCCGAGCAGCGCGAAGCTCATGCCGGCGCCGGCCGCCGGGCCGTTGACGGCAGTGACGATCGGGCAGTGCAGATTGCGGATGCGGCGCAGGAAGGGATGAAAGCCGGTCTCGAGCGTCAGGCCGGCCTTGGTTTTCTTCGACTGGTTGTTGCGCCCTTGCAGATTCGCGCCGGTGCAGAACGCCCGCCCCGCGCCGGTCAGTACCACGCAGCGCACCTCGCCCTTCTTCTCCTCGATCGCGTCGAGGGCATCGGAGAGGCCGCCCAGCATGTCCATGGAGACCGCGTTCATCACCTCCTGATGGTCGAGCCGGAGGATCGCGACCGAGCCATCGAAATCGAGCGTGACGTGTTTGAACTGCATGGTTTCCTCGTCAGTTGGTACTAGCGATGTTTCGCAGACCGGAATTGGTTTTGCCGGGGCGCATATTTGATTTTTGTCGCGGCCTTGTCCATGGTGGTCCGAACATACCTTGTCGTCGTATCGCACAATCTTGCGCGCACAGGCTGGCGCGCGCCCGTGCCAAAAACAGGAAACGCGCCATGAACCTTTTCGACCTCAGCGGCCGCGTCGCCGTGATCACTGGCGGCAATGGCGGTATCGGGCTCGGCATCGCGCAGGCGCTCGCCGGCCAGGGCTGCAACGTCTCGATCTGGGGCCGCAATCCTGACAAGAACAAGGCTGCTGCCGCGAGCATGACGGGCCTCTCCGGCAAGGTCGACACCCGCGTCTGCGACGTCACCGATCCGGCTTCGGTCAATGCCGCGATGAAGGCGACGCTCGACATTTTCGGCCGGGTCGACGGCTGCTTTGCCAATGCCGGTATCGGCGGCGGCGGCCGGCGCTCCTTCATCGAGCGCACCGAGGAAGAGTGGCGCACGATGTTTGCGACCAATCTGGACGGCGTGTTCCACGCTTTCCAGGCCGCCGCAAAACACATGACCGAGCGCGCCAATGCGGGCGATCCCTTCGGCCGGCTGGTCGCGACATCGAGCCTCGCCTCGATCTTCGGCACTGCGCGCAATGAGCACTATGCCGCGACCAAGGCCGCGATCAACGCGCTGGTGCGCGCGCTCGGCGTCGAGCTGGCGCGTCACGGCGTCACCGCGAACGCGATCCTGCCCGGCTGGATCAAGAGCGACATGACCGCGGGCATCATGGCCAACGAGAAGTTCGTCGCCAATGTGATGCCGCGCATTCCGATGCGGCGCTTCGGCGAGGCCAGCGATTTCGGCGGCATCGCGGTGTATCTGATGAGCAAGGCATCGTCGTATCACACCGCGGATACGTTCGTGATCGACGGCGGCTATACGGCGTTTTGAATCTCGTAGCCCGGATGGAGCGAAGCGTAATCCGGGATTTTCAAAAACAAGCAAGACCCGGATTTCGCTGCGCTCCATCCGGGCTACAAACTCTGAGGGGAATGGGCAAATGTTCTCACACATCATGATCGGCACCAACGACCTGGACAAGGCCAAGGCGTTCTACGACCAGCTGCTCGGCACGCTCGAGGTGCGCCCGGCCAGGGTCGACGGCCATCGCATCTTCTACATCACCAAGACCGGCGTGTTCTCGGTGACGAAGCCGATCAACGGCGAGGCCGCCACGTGTGCGAATGGCAGCACCATCGGCTTTGCCGCCAACTCGCCTGAGCAGGTCGACAAGTGGCACGCCACCGGCGTCGCCGCCGGCGGAACGCCGATCGAGAATCCACCCGGCATCCGCGAGGGCGCAGGGAACAAGCTCTACATCGCTTATTTGCGCGACCTCGACGGCAACAAGATCTGCGCGATGCATCGGCTGCCGAACTAGGCGGCCAGTAAACACTGTCATTCCCCGCGAAGGCGGGGAATCCAGTACGCCGAAGCCTCTCGATTCAATCACCACCGTCACGGAGTACTGGATCGCCCGCCTTCGCGGGCGATGACAGCGGAGAAATGTGGCACGCGTACACCGAGCTTCCTCACGCCATTCAAACAACATTTCAAACGCCCTCGCGATATTCCATCGCATGGCATGGGTCGCCTGAAAAAATGTGCGCTCGCGCTTTGGCCGCGCTGCGACTATTCTGCGGCCCAACGCGATCTCAGTGACCCCGGGAGGAACAATGACAAAGCACGCCTACATACCCCGCACCACCAACTACACCCTCAATCCCGGCGACGAGCTCAACGATCTGCGCATGTCGGACCAGGTCCGGCCGCTCTACGATCACGTCAGGAAATTCATCCGCGACACCGTCGAGCCGATGTCGATCGAGTTCGCCAAGGCCGGCGAAGGCAAAGAGGATCGCTGGAGCTTCACCCCGAAGCAGCTCGAGGTGCTCGAGGTCGCCAAGAACAAGGCCAAGAAGGAAGGTCTGTGGAACTTCTTCCTGCCCGACGACGAGACCGGCCAGGGCCTGAAGAATCTCGACTATGCCTATATCGCCTCCGAACTCGGCAAGAGCCCGCTGGCCTCCGAGACGATGAACTGCTCGGCGCCGGACACCGGCAACATGGAAGTGCTGGAGCGCGTCGGCACCAAGGAGCAGAAGGAGAAGTGGCTGAAGCCGCTGATGAACGGGGAGATCCGTTCGGCCTATGTCATGACCGAGCCGAACGTCGCCTCCTCCGACGCCAAGAACATTTCGACGACCGCAAAGCTCGTCGGCGACGAATGGGTCATCAACGGCGAGAAATACTACATCTCCGGCGTCGGCGATCCCCGCTGCAAGATCCTCATCGTGATGGTGAAGACCAATCCGGATGCGGCGCCGAGCAAGCAGCAGTCGCAGATCCTGGTGCCGCGCGACACGCCCGGCGTCGAGGTGCTCGGGCCCATGTACGTGTTCGGCCAGGACCACGCCCCGCGCGGCCACATGCACATGCGCTTCAACAACGTCCGTGTGCCCAAGGAGAACATGCTGCTCGGCGAAGGCCGCGGCTTCGAGATCTCGCAGCTTCGCCTCGGCCCGGGCCGCATCCATCACTGCATGCGCACCATCGGCAAGGCCGAGAAGGCGCTGGATCTGATGGTGCAGCGTGGTCTCACCCGCGAGGCCTTCGGCAAGAAGATCGCTCATCTCGGCGGCAACATGCAGATCATCGCGCAGGCCCGCTGCGAGATCGAGGCGATGCGGCTGATGGTGCTGAAGGCGGCCAAGGCGATGGACGTGCTCGGCAACAAGGAGGCCCGCGTCTGGGTCTCCATGGTCAAGGCCATGGTGCCGGAGCGCGCCTGCAAGATCATCGACCAGTCGATCCAGATGCACGGCGCCACCGGCATCTCGCACTGGACCCCGCTCGCCGAGATGTATCAGGATGTCCGCCACCTGCGCTTCGCCGACGGTCCGGACGAGGTGCACTGGATGGTGGTGGGACGCCACGAGCTGAGCATGGCGTAAGACCTCGCCTCTCCCCGCTCGGGAAGTGCCGTAGGGTGGGCAAAGGCGTGCACTTCGCGCGCCGTGCCCACCAGCTGCGGCTTATGCGAGAGGTGGTGGGCACGCTTCGCTTTGCCCACCCTACGAGACCTTCATTCCACCAGGAGCCACCATGGAATACGCCGCCAGCGACCTGACGCCACGCGAGCGCTACAAGGTGCTGACGTCCTTCATCCTGCCACGGCCGATTGCGTGGGTGACCTCGGTCGGGCCGACCGGCGGCGTCAACGCCGCGCCGTTCAGCTTCTTCAATGCCTTCTGCGAAGATCCGCCGCTGTGCATGTTCGCGGCGAACCGCAAGCCCAACGGCCAGGACAAGGACACGTTCCTCAACATCCAGCGCACCGGCGAGTTCGTGGTCAACCTCGCCGACGAGCCGCTGGCGAAAGCCATGCACGAGTCGAGCGGCGACTTCCCCCCCGAAGTGGGTGAGCCTGACTATCTCGGGCTGAAGCTCGCACCGTCGGCGAAGATCGCCGTGCCGCGGCTCGCCGACACGCCTTGGGCGATGGAGTGCAAGCTCTGGAAGATGATCGACGTCAACGACGATCGCCGGCTGATCATGGGCGAAGGCATCCACTTCCATATCCGCGACGAGCTCTGGGACGACAAGGCGATGCGGGTGCACATGGACCGCTATCACCCGATCGGCCGCATGTTCGCGGATCGCTACTGCCGCACGGATGATCGCGTGGTGTTTCCGGCCGCGGAAGGGGCGAAGGGGAAGTAGCGGGCGCCCAGCGAAGGTGCAGTCCCTCGCCCCGCTTGCGGGGCCGCGACGAGCTTCGCTCGCGCTGAGAGCGTTGGGGTAAGGGGGAGTCTTCGCGGGGGCGGTGGGAGTTAGACTCGCGGGGAGTCCCCCTCACCCGGAATCCGCGCTTTCAGCGCGGATTCCGGCCTCTCCCCGCGTGCGGGGAGAGGCGAAGAGAGCACAGCGCTACGTCGCCGCTGGCTCGCCGATCTTGTCCTGGGTCTTGGTGTCGAAATCGCCGGCGTCGTGGCGCTCGTGGAGCTGGCTGGCGGGATCGCCGGAGACGCGGTTGACCATGCGGCCGCGCTTGACGGCCGGACGCTTGGCGATCTGATCGGTCCAGCGCTGCACGTGCTTGTAGTCCTGCACCGACAGGAATTCGCCGGCGCCATAGACCAGCCCCTTGGCGAGCGCGCCATACCAGGGCCACACCGCGATGTCGGCGATGGTGTACTCATTGCCCGCGAGGTACTCGTTGTCGGCAAGGCGCCGGTCGAGCACGTCGAGCTGGCGCTTGACCTCCATCGCAAAGCGGTCGATGGCGTATTCGATCTTGGTCGGCGCATAGGCGTAGAAGTGACCAAAACCGCCGCCGAGATAGGGCGCGCTGCCCATCTGCCAGAACAGCCAGGACATCGCTTCGGTGCGGCTCTTGATATCCTTCGGCAGGAAGGCGCCGAACTTCTCGGCGAGGTAGACCAGGATCGAGCCGGATTCGAACACCCTGACAGGCTCGGGACCGGAGCGGTCCACCAGCGCGGGAATTTTCGAGTTCGGGTTGATGTCGACAAAGCCGCTGCCGAACTGGTCGCCATTGCCGATCCTGATCAGCCAGGCATCGTATTCGGCGCCCTTGTGGCCGAGCGCCAGCAGTTCCTCCAGCATCACCGTGACCTTCACGCCATTCGGCGTCGCCAGCGAATAGAGCTGGAAGGGATGCTTGCCGACCGGCAGCTCCTTGTCGTGGGTGGGACCGGCGATGGGCCGGTTGATGCTGGCGAATTGCCCGCCATTCTCCTTGTTCCAGGTCCAGACTTTGGGCGGCACGTAGGCGGGGGCGTCGGTCATGCGGGGGCTCCGGCAAAAAGATGCGCCTGCATTAATTAGCCCGCGAATTGCCGATGGCAAGGGCGCAGAAATGCATTGCCGGGCGTGGCAACTCTACGTTTCGTCATGGCAGGCCACTTCCCCCCCGTCGTTCCGGGCCCGCCGCCCCGCGACGCCCCGGAATGGCGGGACACCTAGGACGCCGCGGCCTGCGGCTGCTCGGCCCGCCCCAGCAAAAACCACTCATATCCCTTCGCCGCGACCTCGTCACAGATCCGGCGGTAGACGCCGACGCCACCGATATAGGGCATGAAGATGCGCGGCTTGCCTGGGATGTTGGCGCCCATGTACCAGGAATTGGCCTGCGGATAGAGCGTGCCGCGGGCGACCTCGTTGACATGGGCGACCCACTTGTCCTCGGCCTCCCCGCTTGCCTCCATGGTGGCAACACCCTGCCTGCGCATGTGGCCGAGGCAATCGGCGATCCAGTCGACATGCTGCTCGATCGAGACGATCATGTTCGAGAGCACCGACGGACTGCCGGGGCCGGTGATGATGAAGAGGTTCGGAAAGCCCGCGCTCATCAGCCCGAGATAGGTCTTTGGGCCTTCCGCCCATTTCTCGTTCAGCGTCCGTCCGCCCGGGCCACTGATGTCGATCTTCGCGACCGAGCCAGTCATGGCATCGAAGCCCGTCGCCATCACCAGCGCGTCGACCTCGTGGTCCTTGCCCGCGACACGCACGGCATTCGCGGTGATCTCCTCGATCGGATTGGTCTTGATGTCGACCAGCGAGACGTTCGGCCGGTTGAAGGTCGCGAAATAATCCGTATCGATGCAGATGCGCTTGGTGCCGATCGGATGACTGTTCGGCTGAAGCAGCTTCGCGGTTTCGGGATCCTTCACGATCTCGGCGATCTTGCCGCGCACGAAGTTCGCCGCGGTATCGTTCGCGGATCGCTCGAGGCCGAGATTGTTGTAGACATACATGAAGGTGAGCCCGCCGCGGTCCCAACGGGCCGAATATTTGCCATTCCTGGTCTCGTCGCTGTCGTCGAGTGCGCCGCGATCGGGCTGCTCGGCGAAAATGCCGTTGCGTGCGACTTCGCGGGCGAAGCGGCGGATCTCCGGATAGGTCTTGCGGAAGTTGTTGCGTTCTTCGTCGGTCAGCGCGGCGTTGCGCGCAGGGATCGAAAAATTCGCCGTGCGCTGAAACACGGTGAGATGTCGGGCCTGCTCGGCAATGATGGGGGCCGACTGGATACCCGACGAACCGGTCCCGATGAGGCCGACGCGCTGACCGGTGAAATCGATCGGTTCATGCGGCCAGCTGCCGGTGTGGTAGACAGGTCCTTTAAAGCTCTCGAGGCCCTTGATGTCGGGCTTGCGCGCGTTCGAGAGACAGCCGGTCGCGAGCACGACGAACTGCGCCTCAACCGTCTGGCCATCGGACGTCGTCACCGACCAGCACTTCGCGCGCGCGTCGAACGCCGCGCGCTCGACGCGGGTGTCGAACTGGATGTCGCGGCGAAGGTCAAAACGATCGGCGACGTGGTTGGCGTAGTTCAGGATCTCCGGCTGCGGCGCGTAGCGTTCGCTCCAGTCCCATTCCTGCTGCAGCTCTTCCGAGAACGAGTAGGAATACTGCATGCTCTCGACATCGCAGCGCGCGCCGGGATAGCGATTCCAGTACCAGGTGCCGCCGACGCCACCACCCTGCTCATAGACGCGCGCCGAGAAGCCAAGACCGCGCAGACGGTGCAGCATGTACATGCCGGCAAAGCCCGCACCAACGACGACCACGTCGTAAGCTTTCAAGGCTTGGGCCTTCACGGTTCGGGCCGGACTCGCTTGCGCTTGCGACATCGGTTGGCGCTCCCTCGCTGTTTTCTCTTTGTTTGCGCCAGCATTCTCACAGGCCCGCAAAAGCGCAAGAGGCAAATCGGCGGGCTCCGGTCTGTTTATTTTGTGCAGCGGAATGGCTCATCCGCCGCGTGGCGTCTGCACGCAAGATGCGCGGCCAAATCTGGATTGGCATCGCTGGCGACGATGGGCTAGCGTCGAAGCGCCTTCGCTCAAGCAAAGCAACAACAGCAACGCGACGGCTGCCGGGAGAGAGCCATGAAATCGCCGATCTGTGACATGCTGGGCATCGAGTTCCCGCTGCTCGCCTTCAGCCATTGCCGCGACGTCGTTGCCGCCGTCAGCCGTGCCGGCGGCTTTGGCGTGTTGGGTGCCACGGTGCACACGCCCGACACGCTCGAACGCGAGCTGAAATGGATCGACGATCATGTCGACGGCAAGCCCTACGGCATCGACGTGCTGATCCCCGAGAACATCTCGACCGCAGGCGAGAAGGACGTCACCTGGAAGAGCCTGGAGGCGCGCGTGCCGCAGGAGCACCGCGCCTACACCCGCGACCTCCTGAAGAAATACGATATCGAGCTGACGACAACCGATGTGGCCGACAACCAGCCGCAACCGTTCGACGCGAAGACGGCACTTCAGCTGCTCGAGGTCTCCTTCAACCATCCGATCCGTTTGATCGCCAACGCGCTGGGCGTGCCGCCGAAGGCGATGATCGAGATGGGCAGGAAGCACGGCGTGCCTGTTGCCGCCCTCGTCGGCGCCAAGGAACATGCGTTGCGCCAGGTCGCGGCCGGGGTGGACATTCTCGTGGTGCAGGGCACCGAGGCCGGCGGCCATTGTGGCGAGGTCTCGACCCTGGTGCTGGTGCCGGAGGTGATCAAGGCGATCAAGAAGATCCGCGACGTGCCGGTGCTCGCGGCCGGCGGCATCATGACGGGACGGCAGATGGCCGCCTGCATGGCGATGGGCGCGGCCGGCGCCTGGACCGGTTCGGTGTGGCTCGCCACCGTCGAGGCCGAGACCACGGAGATCTTCCGCGAGAAGATGATCGCGGCGTCCTCGCGCGACGCGATCCGTTCGAAGGGGCGCACCGGCAAGCCAGCACGCCAGCTCCGCTCGGTCTGGACCGATGCCTGGGACCGCGCGCCGGAAAGCCCCGGCGCGCTGCCGATGCCGCTGCAAAGCATCGTCAGCCGCGACGCCTTTAACGCGATCGACCGCGCGGCGGCGAGCGGCAATGCCAAGGCGCGCGACCTCGTCAGCTATTTCGTCGGCCAGGGCGTCGGTCTGATCGACAGCGTGAAGTCGGCCGGCGCGGTGGTGCAGGAGTTCAAGGAAGAATTTGCCGAGGCCGTCGAGCACATGAATGCGCTGGTAGCGGAGTAGTGCCCGCGGCCCATCCTTCGAGGCTCGCCCGACGGCGCGTTGCGCCGCCGACCTCGCACCTCAGGATGACGTTGTCCCCGTAGCCGTCATCCTGAGGCGCCGTAGCGCAGCGAAGGCCTCGAAGGACGACGGCGTGCCCAAGATCTGAAACGTGAAGCAAGAAGAAATGACCAAGACCACTACCCCCGAAGACCTCATCCCCGTCATCGTCGGCATCGGCGAGATCATCGACCGACCCAAGGAGATCACCGACGGCCTCGAGCCACTGGATCTGCTCGAGCAAGCGCTACGGCGGGCCGAGCAGGACGCCGGCGCAAAGCTGCTTGGCGAGGTGCAGTCGCTCGACGTCGTCAACTTCCTGAGCTGGCGCTATCGCGATCCGGAGAAGCTTTTGGCGCAGCGACTCGGCATTGCGCCGGCGCATTGCTATTACGGCCCGGTCGGCGGCGAGAGCCCGATCCGCTACCTCCACGAGGCAGCAAAGCGCATTGCGCGTGGCGAATGCACGGTGGCGGCAGTCTGCGGTGCGGAGGCACAGTCGACCGCGACCAAGGCGGAGCGCGCCGGGCTCAAGCTACCCTGGACGCCGTTCGCCCATGACGTCGAGGAGCCCAAGCGTGGGGCGGCTTTCCAGAAGCCGCTGGCGGTGAAGCTGGCGTGTTCCGTCCCGTCACCGTTTATCCATTCTATGAGTCCGCCTCCTCAGCCCATTGGGGCCAGACGCCGCGCGAAGCCATGGCAGAGTCCGGCACGCTGTGGTCGCGCTACTCCGAGGCCGCCGCCGAAAATCCCAACGCCTGGCTGAAGCGGCGCTATGCGCCGGACGAGATCACGACGCCGACGGCGGACAACCGGCTGATCGCCTGGCCCTACAACAAGCTCATGGTCGCCAATCCCAGCGTCAACATGGGCGGCGCGCTGCTGCTCACCAGCCTCGCCAAGGCGCGCGCGGCCGGCATCGCCGAGGACAAGCTGGTCTACCCGCTTGGCGGCGCCTCGGCCGAAGAGCCGCGCGATTATCTCCTGCGCGATCAGTTCCATGAAAGCCATCCGCAGAATGCGGTGCTGAAGGCGGCGATGGACCTCGCCGGCGGCGACGGCAAAAAATTCGACGCGATCGAGCTCTATAGCTGCTTCCCCTGCGTGCCCAAGATGGCGCGGCGGACGCTGGGCCTCGGCGCCGATGTACAGCCGACCGTGACCGGTGGCCTCACCTTCTTCGGTGCGCCGCTCAACACCTACATGACGCACGCGGCCTGCGCGATGGTGCGGCGTGTGCGCGATGGTGCCAAGCTCGGGCTGCTCTACGGCCAGGGCGGCTTCGTCACCAAGCACCACGCATTGGTGGTATCGAAGACGCCGCGCGCCGCGCTGGCGCAGGAGACGAGCGTCCAGGCAGAGGCCGACCGCAACAAGCGCGCGGTGCCCGAGTTCGTCACGGAAGTTTCAGGCAGGGGCAAGGTCGAGAGCTTTACGGTGCTCTATGGCCGCGGCGGCGAGATCGAACACGGCGTGGTGATGCTGCGGACGGAAGATGATCGACGTACGCTGGGGCGTATCGCGGCCAGCGATACGGCGACTCTCGCGCATCTGCTCAACATGGATCGCACGCCGGTAGGGTTGCTCGGCGAGATCACGATGGCCGCGGATGGCGTGCCGGAGTGGCGGGTGGCGTAGCTAGCTCTCGTGTCCCGGACGCGGTGCGGCATGGAATGCCGCTCCGCAGAGCCGGGACCCAGAAAGCAACACGGTGCCTTGAGGAGAGATGGGCCCCGGCTCAGCGGCGCATCATTTCATGCTGCGCCGCGTCCGGGGGCACGAGACCGCGCTAGCCCTTCGGCGCCTGCTTCTCCGACGCGGTCGCTGGCTTGCCCTTGGCACCAGCACCGCCGGCGACGCGAACCTGGTCGCCGTCGGAAAGACCATCCGGCGGAGCAGTGATGACGCGGTCGTCGGGTGCGATGCCCGAGGCGAGTTCAATCTCCTTGCCGAGATCGCGTGCGATGGTCACGGTCTTGAACTGCACCTTGTCGTCGGGGCCGACGGTCGCAACACGCAGGCCGCTGCCGTTGAAGATCAGGGCGCTGGCTGGAATGCTCAGCGGCGCGGTGTCGCGCTGAAGGTTGAGCTTCACGCTGGCATAGCCGCCCATCAACTCGCCGTTGGAATTGTCGAGCCGAAGCTGCATGCGGGTGGTGCCCGAGGCGACGTCGACGGCCTGCGAAGACGCCTCGACCGTCGCCTGGAATGTCCGGTTCGGGTATTCCGGCATGACCATGGTGGCCTTGGCGCCGATCTTGATCGCCGACACGTAGTTCTGGGGAACGTTGACGTAAACGCGCAGCTTGGTGATGTCGGAGACCACGAACATCGCCGGGCCGGAGCCGCCGCCGGCATTGATCAACGCGCCGACGTCGGTATCGCGCGCCGTGACCACGCCATCGAACGGCACCGTGATCTTCTTGTAGCCGGCCAGCGCTTCAAGCCGCTCGACATTTGCCTGGCCTGAGTGGACGGCCGCGTTCTTGTTGGAGAGATCGGCGGTGCGCTCGTCGATCTCCTGCGCGGAGACGAAGTTGGAGGCGACTAGCGTCTTGCGCCGGTTGAGCGTTGCTTCCGAGAGCCTGGCACTGGCCTGCTGGCTGGCGAGGTCGGCGCGAGCCTGAAGCAGTTGCTGGTCGAGGTCGGGCGCCTCGATCTCGGCGATCACCTGCCCCGCCTTGACGCGCGCGCCCATGTCGACGCTCCAGCTCTTCAGATAGCCGGAGACGCGCGCGAAGATAGGCGCGCGGTAATAGGCCTCGAGCCGGCCCGGCAGGTCGATGGTGCCGTTGAGGGATTTTGCGTTCGGCAGGGTCACCGCAACGCTAGGAACGGCCTGATCGTCGGTCCATTCCTTCAGCTTGGAGCCCTGCTCCTCGCGGGCGCGAATGCCGGTGCCCACGACGAGGCCTGCCGCAATCAGCGCCACCACGCCGAAGATGCCCAGTTTCCGGTGCGACACCGGGGAGCGGGGTTCAGTGGGCGACATGCGGAGTCTCCAATGGGGCGGCGGCTTTGGCGCCTTGTTTCTTGTGTACCATACTGAACACCACGGGAACAAACATCAGCGTGGCGAAAGTTGCAAAGATCAGGCCGCCGATCACGGCACGGCCAAGCGGCGCATTCTGCTCGCCGCCCTCCCCGAGCCCCAGGGCCATCGGCGCCATGCCGATGATCATGGCGAGCGCGGTCATCAGCACCGGACGGAACCGGACGAACCCGGCCTCGAGTGCGGCGGCGATGGGGTCACCGAGCTCCTCGTAGCGCTCGCGGGCGAAGGAGATCACCAGCACGCTGTTGGCGGTGGCAACCCCCATGCACATGATCGCGCCGGTCAGGGCGGGCACCGACAGCGTCGTCTCGGTCATGAACAGCATCCAGACGATGCCGGCGAGCGCGGCCGGCAGCGCCGTGATGATCACGAACGGATCGGACCAGGACTGGAAGTTCACGACGATCAGGAAGTAGATCAGCACGACCGCACCGAGCAGGCCGAACAGAAGACCGGTGAAGGCGCTGTTCATGGTCTGCACCTGGCCGAGCAGCACCACGGAAGAGCCCTTCGGCACGTCCTTGGCGGTGTCGGCGATCACCTGGCGGATGTCGGCGGCGACCGCGCCGAGATCGCGGCCCGAGGTCGTGGCAAAGATCTGCACCAGCGACTGGATGTCGTATTGCGACACCACCGCGCTCGAGGTCGAGCGCTTGATGTCGGCGATGCCGCCGAGGATCGGCGATTGCGAATTGCCGGCGGCCGTGATCGGCAGCGTCTGCAGCGCGCTGAGCGAGTCGATCTGGTATTGCGGCGTCTGCATCACGATCGAGTAGGACACGCCGTTGTCCGGATTAAGGTAGTAGGTCGGCGCCACCTGCGAGGAGCCGGCGAGATTGACCACCAGGCTGTTGGTGACGTCGCGCTCGGTCAGGCCGACATATTGAGCGCGGGTGCGGTCGACGTCGATGTTGAAGGTCGGGTTGTTCGGCGACTGCTGGATGCGTGCATCGGCAACGCCGGGAATCTTGCGGACCTTCGCCAGCAGATTGTTGGCGTAGGCAAAGTTGGCGTTGATGTTGGCGCCGCGAATCTGCAGGTCGATCGGCGCCGGCGCGCCGAAGTTCAGGATCTGGCTGACGATGTCTGCGGGGAGGAACGCGAAGCTGACGCCGGGGAACAGGCGCGGCAGCTGCTCGCGGAGCACGCGCACGTGCTCTTCCGTCGGCTTGTGGCCCTCTTTCAGCTTGATCTGGATGTCGCCGTCCTGCGGGCCGATCACGCCCGTGTTGTTGTAGGTCATGTTGATGCCGGAGATCGGCATGCCGATGTTGTCGGTCAACGTCTCGATTTCACCGGGGATCAGCTTGCGGATCGCCTTCTGGACGTCGGCGAGCTGGTTCGCCGTCTCCTCCACGCGGGTGCCGACCTGGGTGCGGACATGCATCAGGATATTGCCGGCATCGACCGCCGGGAAGAAGTTGCGCCCGAGGAACGGCACCAGCGCGAAGGACGCGCCGACCACGCAGAGGAAGCCGATCACGAACACTGCGCGGTGCGCCAGCGCGAGCCCGAGGAAGTCATGGTAGCCGCCGCGAATGCGCTCGAACCGGGCCTCGAAACCGCGCTGGAACCAGACCAGCGGATTGCGCGACTTCGGCGGGCCGCCCTCGTGATGGACGTGCGCCTGCAGCAGATAGTTCGCCATGGTCGGCACCAGCGTGCGCGACAGGATGAACGACCAGATCATCGCGAACATCACGGCTTCGGCCATCGGCACGAACAGGAAGCGGGCGACGCCGGAGAGGAAGAACATCGGCACGAACACGATGCAGATACAGAGCAGCGAGACGAAGGCCGGCGTCACGATCTGGTTGGCGCCGTCGAGGATCGACTGCTCGACCGGCTTGCCCTGCTCCAGATGGTAGTTGATGTTCTCGATGGTCACGGTGGCGTCGTCGACGAGAATGCCGACCGCGAGCGCAAGGCCGCCGAGCGTCATGATGTTCAGCGTCTCGCCGATCGCCGACAGCATGATGATGGCGCCGAGCACCGAGAGCGGGATCGAGACCGCGATGATGACCGTGGAGCGCCAGCTGCCGAGGAACAGCAGGATCATGACGCTGGTCAGCAGCGCCGCGATCACGCCTTCGATCGCGACGCCTTGAATCGCACCGCGGACGAACACCGACTGGTCGCCGATGAAGCCGATCTTCAGCGCGTCCGGCAGTTGGTCCTTGACGTCGATCACCTTCTGCTTGATGCCGGCGATGATATCGAGCGTCGAGGTCGCGCCCGCCTTCAGCACCATCATCAGCACCGAGCGGTTGCCGTCGACGTGGACGATATTGGTCTGCGGCGGATTGCCGTCACGCACGGTCGCGACGTCGCGCACATAGACCATCGCGCCGTTGACGGTCCTGATCGGCAGATTGCCGAGCTCGTCGATCTTCAGCGGCGAGTTGTTGAGCTGGATGTTGTATTCGAACTGGCCGATCTTCTGGGTGCCGACCGGCGTGATCAGGTTTTGGGCTGCGAGCGCGTTGGCGACGTCCTGGCCCGACAGGCCACGGGCCTGGAGCGCGGTCGGATCGAGGTCGATCTGGATTTGGCGCTGCTTGCCGCCGAACGGATACGGGATCGCCGCACCGGGCACCGTGACCAGCGGGGTGCGCAGATTATTGATGCCGATATCGGCGAGGTTCTGCTCGGTCAGGCCATCGCCCGACAAAGCCACCTGGATGATCGGAACGGTCGAGGCGGAGTAGTTCAGGATCAGCGGCGGCGTTGCGCCCGGCGGCATCTGCTTCAGCAGCGTCTGCGAGATCGCGGTGACCTGCGCGTTGGCGGTGCGGATGTCGACGTTCGGCTGGAAGAAGATCTTGATGATGCCAAAGCCGTTATAGGAGTTGGCGGTAATGTGCTCGATGTCGTTGACGGTCGTCGTCAGCGCGCGCTGGAACGGCGTGGTGATGCGGCCGGACATCTGGTCCGGCGGCAGGCCGGTGTACTGCCAGACCACGCCGATTACGGGGATGCGGATGTCCGGGAAGATGTCGGTCGGCGTCCGCAGGGCCGCGAGCGGCCCGATGATCAGGAGCAGAAGCGCGAGCACGACAAACGTGTAGGGTCGGCTCAGGGCAATACGGACCAGAGCAATCATCGGTCAGGCAATTCCAAATCGGGGACAGGGAACACGCCCCACGGGTTCCTGAGGCTGATTTACCCGAACACTGCGGAAATGGCCAACGACAGCGCCGCCCCGTGCGGTCACTTCCCTGCTATCGCACTGCGAAATCGCATTCCAGATATGCAGCCTGCGGCCGGAAGATTACGGAAGCGGCTTACCCCACCTAAAAAAGCGGCGCCCGCAGGCGCCGCTTTCAGAACTGCGATCGTGTCCCGGCTCAGGCCGCGCGGACGTTGGTCAGGAACTTGCTGACCTCGGTCTTGAGGCGGCTCGAGTCGTTGGACAGCATCTGCGCTGCCGACAGCACCTGCGAGGAGGCCGTGCCGGTCTCGGTCGCGCCGCGCTGCACGTCGGTGATATTGGAGGAGACCTGCTGGGTGCCCTGCGCCGCCTGCTGCACGTTGCGGGCGATCTCCTGGGTCGCTGCGCCCTGCTCTTCCACCGCAGCCGCAATCGCCGAGGAGATTTCGGAGAGACGCTCGATGGTCGAGGAGATCTCCTTGATGGCGCCGACGGAGTCGTTGGTCGCCGCCTGGATGCCGGAGATCTGCTGGCCGATCTCGCCGGTCGCCTTGGCGGTCTGCTCGGCGAGCGCCTTCACCTCGGAGGCGACCACCGCGAAGCCGCGGCCGGCCTCGCCGGCACGCGCCGCCTCGATGGTGGCGTTCAGCGCCAAGAGGTTGGTCTGGCCGGCGATGGTGTTGATCAGCTCGACGACGTCGCCGATGCGGGAGGCCGCCTTGGACAGCTCGCTGACGCGCTCGGTGGTGGCACGAGCCTGGCCGACGGCGTCGCCCGCCATCCGCGCTGATTCCTGCACCTGGCGGCTGATCTCACCGACCGACGAGGCCATCTCCTCGGTGGCCGAGGCCACCGACTGCACGTTGGTCGAGGCTTCCTCCGAGGCCGCGGCGACCGTGGTCGCCATCCGCTGGGAGCGGTCGGCGGTCGAGGTCAGCGTCGAGGCGGAGGCTTCGAGCTGGGTCGAGGCCGACGACACGGTCTGGACAATCTCGCCGATCATCGTTTCGAAGTCGCGGGTGATGCCGTCGACGCGGCGGCCGCGCTCGATCTTGGCTTCGGCGTCGGCGGCGGCGGCCTCATCGGCGGCTTTCTTGGCGATCAAGGCTTCCTTGAAGATCTGGAGCACATCGGCCATGGCGCCGATCTCGGTCTTCTCGCCGCGATGCGGGACTTCGGCGGAGAGGTCGCCCTTGCCGAGCGCCTGCATCGGCTGGATGATCGAGTTGATGCCGGCGGAGACGTCCTGCACCAGGTAGAAGCTGACGCCGATGCCGATGATCACGGCGGCGCCGAGGATGATCGAGACCAGCATGAAGGCATAGTAGTAGCTGTCGGCGGCATCCTGGGCAGCCTGATCTCCGCCCTTGGTGTTGAGCTCGATGTCCTTCGTCAGGACCTCATCCGACGCAAGGCCGATCTTGTTGACCGTCTTGGTGTTCAGCTCCTGGGCGTCATGCGGGACCTTGCCGGCCTCCTTGCGCGAGAGCGCCATGACGTCTTCGGTGCCCTTCTTGTAATCGTCCCAGAGCTTGGCCCATTCGTTGTACAGCCGGCGCTCCTCGGGCGAGGTGATCATCGGCTCGTAGGCCTTGCGGGATTTGGCGAGCGCCTCGATGACGGTGCCGGCCGTCTTTTCGTTGGCGAGCTTCTCCTCGAGGGTCTCGGACAGCATGTGCTGGCGAACGACGTTGCGGTAGGTGATGACGCTGGCGCGGAGTTCGCCGAGCACCCGGACGCTGGGCAGCCAGCTCGTGGTGATGTCGGTGGTGTTGGCGTTCATCGACCGCATCTTCGTGACGGCGAGCAGGCCCATGCCGGTCATCGCGACCAGCAGGAACGCCACGACACTGATGATCTTGGCGCGAATGGAGATGGTGGCGAACATAATCGGGTCTCGTTGTGCTGGCGCGGGCGCGCGTCCGGGACGTCTTAACAATCAACCAAAAGGAGCGACGCCGACATCAGACAACAGAGCGACTGAGCAGATGTTAACTACGACTCCGTTCGAGTACGGAGCCTGAAAGAAATGAACAGGCAGCTAAGAACGCCCCGCGCTCAGCGCATGAGCCCAAGCGCGTCCGCGAAGAATTCCGGCCCGCCGAAATTTCCGGACTTCAGCGCGAGCAGCATATCGCCTGCTTCAGCGCCGACGGCGCGCAGCACCGGGACGCCCGCAGCGATCTCCGCGCCGACCAGGAAGCCGGGAATCCCGAGGCGATCGACGACGGCGCCGGAGGTCTCGCCGCCAGCCACGACCAGCCGACGGACGCCTGATTTGACTAGGTTTTCCGCAATGTCGGCCATCGCCTGCTCGATGGCGTGACCGGCCGCATCGCGGCCGTGGCGCGCCTGCAGGGCGGCGACCTGATCCGGTGTCGCGCTCGACGCGATCAGGACCGGACCGTCGGCTAAACGCGGCTTGGCCCAGGCGATCGCGCGCTGCACTTCGTCCGCTCCCGTAAGAATACGGTCCTGATCGAGATGGAGTACCGCCATGACGCGTTCGGCATTGGCGATCTGCTGAAGCGTCGCCTGCGAACAGCTTCCGGCGAGGCAGGCTGCCGGTCCGCCGACGGCGGCGTCCGAGCCGCCGCTGCCAGCGGCCGACTTGACCTTGCCCGTCGAGACCAGAGCCCGCGCCAGTCCGAGGCCAATGCCGGAGGCGCCGACCGACAGCCGATGCTGGGCAGCGACGAGGCCGATGGTCTCGAGGTCGCGGTCGAACACGGCATCGATGATCGCGGCACCGATGCCCTTGCCTGACAATTCGGCAAGCCGAGTCCGCACGGCCTCTGCGCCGCGGGTGACGGTCGCGAGGTCGACCAGGCCGACCTGCGTCTTGCTCTGGCGTGCCAGCACGCGCACCAGGTTGGAATCACGCATCGGATTGAGCGGATGGTCCTTGAGCGGGCTCTCGTTCAGCGGCACGGCGCCGACGAACAGATTGCCCTGATAGACCGTGCGACCGGTCTCCGGGAAGGCCGGCGTCACCAGCGCGACGGCCTCGCCGCTATCGGCGCGCAGCGCGTCCATCACCGGACCGATATTGCCCGCATCGGTGGAATCGAAGGTCGAGCAGATCTTGAACAGCACATGGCGCGCCCCGCGGTCACGCAGCCATTTCTCCGCCGCGCGCGAGCGCGACACGGCAAGGCCCGCCTCGATCGAGCGGCTCTTCAGCGACACCACGACGGCGTCGACCTCGGGCAGCGTGAGATCGTCCGCGGGCACGCCGATGGTCTGCACGGTGCGCAGGCCCGCGCGCGTCAGCGTGTTGGCGAGATCGGAGGCGCCGGTGTAATCGTCGGCGACGCAACCCAGTGCGAGCGTCACGGCTTCACTCCCGCGTAAGGCTTGAACCAGGCGAGGCCATCGGTGGTCTTGCCGCGCGGATTGTATTCGCAGCCGACGAAGCCGGTATAGCCGAGCCGGTCGAGTTCAGTGAACAGGAACGGATAGTTCAGCTCCTCGCCGTCGGGCTCGTTGCGCGAGGGAACGCTGGCGATCTGGATGTGCCCGATGATCGGCATCATCTCACGCAGGCGCATGGTGACGTCGCCGTGGATGATCTGGCAGTGATAGATGTCGAACTGGAGCTTCAGGTTCGGAAGCCTCAGCTCTTGAATTAGATCGCGCGCGAAGCCGAAATCGTTGAGGAAGTAGCCGGGCACATTGCGCGCATTGATCGGCTCGAGCACGATGTCGATGCCGTGCGGAGCGAAGAACTCCGCAGCCCACGCCACCGATTTGTAGAACGCCTCGATCGCGACGCGCTCGCCGCGGTTGGCAATGCCGGCCATCAAGTGCAGCCGCTTGACACCGGTCGCCTTGGCGTACGGCAACGCGGTCTCCAGGCTCGCCTTGAGATCGGCGAAGCGCTGGGGAAGAGCAGCAAAGCCCTTCTCGCCGGCGTTCCAGTCGCCCGGCGGCAGGTTGAACAGCGCCTGCGTCAGACCGTTGCGCTTGAGCCGCTCGCCGACCACCTCGGCCGGATGCTCGTAGGGAAAGAGGAATTCGACCGCGGTGAAGCCCGCTTGCGCGGCGGCGTCGAAACGGTCGAGGAACGGCACCTCGGTGAACATCATCGAGAGATTGGCGGCGAAACGGGGCATTGGAATCCTCTTGGCTCTACTTGTCGCCGGGAAGTTTTACGCCGGTGACCTGCGCATACATGCGCGCCACCGAGGCGTCGTCATCGCGGCCCATGCCGGCAGCGGATGTCATCAGGAACATCTGGAGCGCGGCCGCAGAGACCGGCACCGGGAATCGGGCGCTGCGCGCCATGTCCTGGATGATGCCGAGGTCCTTGACGAAGATCTCGACCGCGCTGCGCGGCGTGTAATCGCCGTCGAGCACGTGTGGCATGCGGTTCTCGAACATCCAGGAATTGCCCGCGGAAGCCGTGATCACCTCATAGACCTTGCGGATGTCGAGGCCCTGCTTGGCGGCGAACGCCATCGCTTCGCTGGCGGCGGCGATATGCACACCGGCGAGCAACTGGTTGATCATCTTGAAGGCGGCGCCCTGCCCCGCGGCATCGCCGAGCTCGTAGAGTTTTGCCGCCATGGCATCGAGCGCCGGCCGTGCCTTTGCAAAGGCAGCGGGACTACCGGAGGCGAGGATCGTCAGCTCGCCTTGGGCCGCGCGCTGCGCGCCGCCGGAGATCGGCGCATCCAGATAGTGACGGCCGGTCGCCTCCAACTGTTTTGCGAGGCGACGGGCCACATCCGGGTCCATGGTGGCGGAGGACAGGAAGACGCTGTCCTTCGGCAGGGTCTCGGCGGCGCCATCCTTGCCGAACAGGATCGTCTCGGTCTGCGCGGCATTGACGACGACGCTGACGACGATGTCGGCGCCCTTGGCCGCTTCCGCCGGCGTGCTGGCGCCCGCGCCGCCGTCCTTCACGAAACGCGCCACGGCGTCAGCCGAGACGTCGCAGCCGGTCACCGCATGACCGGCGCGCTTCAGCGAGGTCGCCATGCCGAACCCCATCGAGCCGAGCCCGATGACGGCGATACGCTGATTTTGTGACGTGGAGGCGGACATGCGACTGACCCTTGCGAACGTTTCCTGGACGGCCGCCCTTTGCGGCGGCTCACTGATCCGAATAACACGGCTTGGCCGCGCTGCCAAAGCATGAGACAAGCGGGCATGACGGCTATGAGCAACGAGACCCGGCTGCGTGAGGATATCTGCCGCTTCGGACGATCCTTGTTCGAGCGCGGGCTGACGCCGGGCTCTTCCGGCAATATCAGCGTCAAGATGCACGACGGCGGTTGGCTCGTCACCCCCACCAACGCCTCGCTCGGCTTCCTCGACCCGGCGCGACTGTCGCGGCTGGACGCACGGGGGCGCCTCCTCTCGGGTGATGCGCCGACCAAGGAAGTTCCGCTGCACACCGCGCTCTACGATACGCGCGAAAGCGCTCGGGCGATCGTGCATCTGCACTCCACCCATTCGGTCGCGCTCTCGATGCTGCCCGAGATCGACCCGCGCGCGGCGCTGCCGCCGATGACCGCTTATTATTTGATGAAATGCGGCGCCACCGCGCTTGTGCCCTATTACCGCCCCGGCGATCCCGCGGTTGCGGATGCGATCAAGGGACTGGCGGGCAAATATTCATCCGTGCTGCTCGCTAACCACGGCCCGGTGGTCGCCGGCGATACGCTGGAAGCCGCGGTGTTCGCGACGGAGGAGCTGGAGGAGACGGCGAAGCTGTACCTGCTGCTGCGCGGGATGAACCCGCGGTATCTGTCGCCGGAGCAGGTGAAGGATCTGGTGAAGGTGTTCGGGGTGGCGCTGCCGGAGCATGGGCACGAGCATTAGCGGCGCGTCGTCATGGGCGGACTAACGCCGCCTCATCCACCACAGTCATTCCCCGCGAAAGCGGGGAATCCAGTACGCCGCAGCTTCTCCGTATCCAACTAGCGTCGCTGGAATACTGGATCGCCCGCCTTCGCGGGCGATGACACCGACCAGGTAGTAACTACAGCCCCAAATATGCCTTGCGCACGTCCGGATTACCCCTGATCTCCGCTGCCGGGCCCTGCATCAGCACGCGGCCGGTTTGCAGGATGTAGGCGCGGTCGGCGATTTCGAGGCACTCGGCCATGCGCTGCTCGACGATCAGCACGGTCATGCCGGCGTCGCGGATGCGCAGCACCGCCTGGAAGATTTCGTCGACCAGCTTCGGCATGATGCCTTGCGAGGGCTCGTCCAGCATCAACAGCCGCGGGCGCGTCATCAGCGCGCGGCCGATCGCGAGCATCTGCTGCTCACCGCCGGAGAGCGTCTCGGCGCGCTGCTCCAAACGTTCCTGGAGACGCGGGAACAGCGTGAACACGAGATTGAGCGGCCCCTCGCGGTCGGCATCACCGCGGTACAGATAACTGCCGAGGCGCAGATTGTCGCGCACCGACAGGCGCGGGAACAGGCGGCGGTTCTCCGGCACATAGGCGATGCCGGTGGCGGTGACGTGATGCTGCGCCATGCCGTCGAGCCGCTTGCCGTCGAACGTCACCGTGCCCGAGCGCGGGCGCTCGGCGCCGGCGATGGATTTGAGCAGCGTCGACTTGCCCGCGCCATTGGCGCCGGCGACGCAGACGATTTCGCCCTTCTGGACCTCGATCGAGACCGCGGAGATCGCGACCAGACCCTGATAGGCGGTCGTGACTTCATGCACCGACAGCATGACGATCTCCCAGATATGCGCTGATCACCTTGGGATCGCGGACGACGTCGGAAGGCTTACCCTCGACCAGCACCTTGCCGAGGTCGAGCACAATGGCGCGGTCGACCAGCGGCATCACGATCTCCATGACATGCTCGACCATCAGGACGGTGATGCCGGCATCGCGCACCTTGCGCACCAGCGCGACGCCGGTCTGCGCCTCGGTCGGCGTCAGGCCGGTGAGGACTTCGTCCAGCAGCAGCAGCTTCGGTTCGGTCGCCAGCGCACGGGCGACTTCGAGGCGGCGTTTCTCGGCCGGCACGAGGTCGCTCGCGAGCACGTCGGCGCGCGCGGCAAGGCCAGTGAATTCGAGCACCTCATGCGCCTTGCGGCGTGCCTCGCGCATCACGGTGTTGCGCACGAGAGCACCGACGATGACGTTGTCGATGACAGTCATGGTCTCAAAGCTCTTGACCACCTGGAAGGTGCGCCCGACGCCACGCTGGCAGCGCTCGGCCGCCGGCATGTTGGTGACATCCTCGCCGTCGAACCAGATCGACCCTTGAGTCGGCGGCAGGACGCCGGCGATGAGATTGAACAGCGTCGACTTGCCGGCACCGTTCGGCCCGATCAGACCGACGATCTCGCCGCGGCCGACCGAGATCGAGACATCGCTGTTGGCGACGAGGCCGCCGAACCGCTGCCAGACGCCTCGGGTTTCAAGGAGCGCAGTCATCGCGTGGCTCCCTTCGCTTTTGAACGGGAGAACAGGCTCACCAGACCGCGCGGCAGGGCCAGCGAGATCGCGACGATCAGGGCGCCATAGACGATCAGGTCAACACCACGGCCGGAGCCGCCGATATAGGAGCGCGTCAGCTCGGTCATCGGGATCAGGATGGCCGCCCCTAGCACCGGGCCCCAGAGGGTGCCGATGCCGCCGAGCACGGCCGGCAACGCCATCAGCAGCGAGAACTGGAAGCCCATCACGCTTTCAGGGTCGATATAGGCGAGAAACTGTGCATAGAACGCGCCGCCAATGGCGACGAGGAAGGCGGAGACCGCGGCCGCGCCCATCTTGGAGTTGAACACGACGACACCGAGGCTCTCGGCCGCTTCCGGATTGTCCTTCACCGCGCGCCACCAAAAGCCCCATTTGGAGTCCTCCAACCACCAGGTGACGAACCAGGCGAGGCTGCACAGCACCAGCGCAAAATAGAAGTACGGCAGTTTGCTGCGCATGAACTGGAATTTCAGCCAGCTGTCGCCGCGCACGGGAACGGTGATTCCCATCGCAGCCCCCGCCCATTCCCAGTTCTGGAACAAGAGCAGTCCGATCTCGGCGATGACGATGGTCGCGATCACGAAGTAATGGCCGCGCAGGCGGAAGAAGGGATAGCCGAGCCCCATTGCGATGATTGCCGCAATCACGCCGCCGGCGAGCATGCCGAACCAGGGCAGCACGCCGAACTTGGTGAACAGCAGCTCGGTGGTGTAGGCGCCGATGCCGAAATAGAGCGCGTGCCCCAGCGAGATCTGTCCGCAATAGCCGGACAGAATGTTCCAGCTCTGCGACAGCGCCGCATACATCAGGGTCAGGATCAGGATGTTCTGGACGTAAACATCCTTGATCAACAGCGGAGCCAGCGCCGCGAGCCCGGCCAGCACTGCGGCGATGATGAGGTCGCGGCGGCGCCGCGCTGCAAAAGCCTTGTCCATCACATCGATCCGAACAGGCCGCGCGGCCGGATGAAGACGACGAGGAGATAGACGGCATAGATGCCGACGGACTTCAGCGATGGCGGCAACACCAGCGCGGTCACCGCTTCGACCAGGCCGACAATGATGCCGCCGGCGAAGGCGCCGAACACGCTGCCGAAGCCGCCGAGCGCCACGGTGACGTAGGCGATCAGCGCGAACGACGCGCCGACATCGGGATAGATGTAGAAGAACACCGCCATGATCGCACCGGCGAGACCGACCAGCGCGGCGCCGAGGCCCCAGCCGAACGCGAACACGCGGTTCTTGTCGATGCCGACGAGCGCGACGGCGCCGGGATCCTCTCGGGTGGCTTCCAGCGCGCGGCCGAAGTCGGTGCGGTGGATGAAGAGGTAGAGCCCGGCGAAGGCCGCGATCGAGACCAGCGCGCCGACCAGTTGCGGCTCCGGCAAGAAGATGCCGGCGACCGAGATGGTTTTACCGCCGAGCCAGGACTGTGGAATGCTGCGATAGTCCGGCGTGAAGAAGTACTGTGCGAGGCCGCGCATCACGATCGCAAGGCCGAAAGTCGTGAAGATCTGCACCATGCCGGCATTGGCCTTGGCCCGCATGGCGAAGCGTACAAGGAGTAGATAGACCACCGCTCCGAACACGAACATCGCTGCGGCGACCAATGGGGCCGACAGCAGGGGATCGATCGCGAAGAACGCGAACAGGAAGAAGGACAGGTACATCGCGATCATCAGGAACTCGCCATGGGCGAAGTTCGTGACGTCCATCAGGCCGAAGATCAGCGCGAGGCCGACCGCGATCAGTCCGTAGAGCAGGCCCATCAGAAGGCCGCTCGCGAGACTCTGGATAATGGCTTGAGCTGTCAAAAGTCGTCCCCCGAAATAGATCCTCATCCTGAGGAGCGCGCACCAGCGCGCGTCTCGAAGGATGGCCCAGCCCTCGTCCTTCGAGACGCGGGCTACGCCCGCTCCTCAGGATGAGGGCGGGAGCTACGTCCGAGCTCCCGCTTCCCAATCTTACTTCATCGGCCAGATCGCTTCGGCGATCGCGGCCTGCGGCGGGAAGATGGTGACGAACTTGCCGCCGACATATTGCAGCAGCACCGGGTCGGCGTCGTTGTTCTGGCCGGCATCGTCGAACTTGACGCGCTTCCAGGGCATGATGGTCTGCTCGCCCGGGATGTCGGTCGCGGCCAGTGCATCGCGGATCTTCTCGCCGTCGGCCGACTTGGCGCGGTTGATGGCGTCGGCCAGGATGATCAGGCCCATGAACTGGCGCGAGGTCAGGTCGTTGAAGTCCTTGCCCGAGCGCGCCTTGAACATCTCGTTGATCTTGCCGACCATGGGACGCTTCTGCGCGAGATCGAGCGAGAAGGTGCCGCGAGAGATCACGCCTTCGAGCTTGTCGCCGACGGCATCATAGAGCGCCTTCTCCGAGAAGCCGGCGTCCTGCGCCACGATCGCGTTCGGCTTGTAGCCCAGCTCGGCCATGGTCTTGACCAGCAGGATGCCGTCCGTGGTGTAGCTCGACGGCATCAGCACGTCGGCATTGGCGGTCTTGAGCTGCTGCACCTCGGCCGAGAGCGAGGGCGAGTTGGCGCGATACTTGATGTCGGTGACGATCTTGTAGCCGCGCTCGCCGGCGATCTTGGCCTGGGCGTTGCCGGAATCGGTGCCGAAGATGGTGTCCTCGTGGAACAGCGACAGCGTCTCGATCTTGGTGCCCTTCTTCTTCAAGGCATCGAAGAAGTCGAACATCGCAGCCGAGTACATCTCGTCATGCGGGGCGGCGCGGAAGTAATATTTGAGGCCGCGGCGATGCAGGCTCGGCGAGGAGTTGTCGGCGGAGACGAACGGGATCTGGTAGCGTTCGCAGATCTGGCTGACGGTGACGGCGACCGCGCTCTGATAGGTGCCGATGATCGCGGAGACCTTCTCTTGCGTGATCAGGCGCTCGGCCTCGGCGCGGCCCTTTTGCGGATCGGCCTGGTGGTCGGCGAACACGAGGCGGACTTTTGCACCGCCGAGGCCGGGCAGACCCTCGCCCTTGGCCAGCGGCAGATCGAAATCGGTGTCCTTGTTGATGACCTCGAGCGCGGTCTCATAGGCCTTCTGCGCGTCGACGCCCTGCTGCGCGCTGCCGCCGGAGAACGGATAGATGACGCCGATCACGACCTCGGAGGTCTGGGCGCGTGCAGCGAGCGGCACCAGCGCGGCAGTGGCGGTGGCACCAAGCAGCACGTCGCGGCGAGAGATCGTCATGGCAAAGTCCCCTGTTACTAAATTTCGACTGATCGAATGGAGCGATTGATGGATGCGGTAAAGCCCGAAGAAGCAGCAAACGCTGCCTACTAAATCACGGCCATGTTCCGGTTCTTCAGATCCGTCACCAGCATCAGGCCGGGCGAATGTGTGATCGCGAACGGCAGCCTGGCGGCGTTGATCACCGATTGCGGCGTCACGCCGCAGGCCCAGAACACCGGGATCTCGTCGTCGGCAACGGGCACGGGATCGCCGTAATCCGGCTTGGCGAGATCCTTGATGCCGATCAGGTGCGGATGGCCGAGATGCACGGGTGCACCGTGCACGGCGGGATAACGCGAGGTGATCTGCACCGCGCGGATTGCATCGGCCGGCTTGAACGGACGCATCGACACCACCATGGGACCGGCGAACGGACCGGCCTCGCCGCAGGCGATGTTGGTGCGGTACATCGGCACGCGCACGTTCTGCTCGATGTGGCGAATCGGCATGCCCTCGTCGAGCAACGCCTCTTCGAACGAGAACGAGCAGCCGAGCACGAAGGTCACGAGATCGTCGCGCCAATGCTTGGTCACGTCGGTCGGCTCGTCCACCACCTCGCCGTCGCGCCAGACGCGGTAGCGCGGCACGTCGGTGCGGATGTCGAGATCGGCGCCGAGTGCGGGGATGTGCGGGCTGCCGACGTCGGACATGCCGATGATCGGGCACGGCTTCGGATTGAGCTGGCAGAAGCGGTGAAAGGCGCTGGCGTATTCGGCCGGCAGGATCGCCAGATTGCCCTGGACGAAGCCGGTAGCGACGCCGGCGGTAGATCCGACCTGGCCGCCGCGATAGGCGAGCCGCGCCTGGCGGCTCGGGAGCGTGTCGGGCGTTTCAGTTTGCTGCGCTGCCACCAAAACAGTCATTCGATCGACCTGCCTATAAACTCGACAAAGACAGCCAACACCAAGCATGCTATAAAGTCTAATCTTCCTTTCTAATCGATCTTGATAAATTAGATTTATCGATCGGGGAAAATCCTTCTCATGCTGGACTTCAGGTCGATCGAAACCTTCCTTTGGGTTGTGAAGCTCGGCAGCTTTCGCGGCGCCGCAGCACGGCTCAATACGACCCAGCCGGCGATCTCCCAGCGCATCGCCCAGCTCGAGCGCGAGATGGGCGTGAAGCTCCTCAACCGCGATCATCGCGTTGCTTCGCCGACGCCGAGCGGCCGGCAGATGATGGTCTATGCCGAGAAGCTGATCGGTCTGAGGGCGGCGATGATCGCCGAGATCGGCGACCGCTCGGCGATGCGCGGCGTGATGCGCCTCGGCGTAGCCGAGACCATCGTGCACACTTGGCTGCCGCGGCTCGTCAAGAGCATGAACGAAGTCTATCCGAACCTGTCGCTGGAGATCGAGGTCGACATCACGCCGAACCTCACTGCGCGCCTGCTCGCGCAGGAGATCGAGCTTGCCTTCGTGGTGGGGCCGCTGTCGGCCTCGGGCGTCCACAATCGCGTGCTCGCGGATTATCCGATCGGCTTTCTCGCAAGCCCCTCGCTCGGACTCGGCGACGGCCCGGTGACGCCTGCCGACCTCGCGCGCTTTCCGATCATCACCTTCCCGCGCAAGACCAGGCCTTACGAGGTCGTGCGCGAAGTCTTCGACCGGCCGGAGCTGCCGCCGATCCGGCTGCATGCGTCCGCGTCGCTGGCGACGGTCATCCACATGGCAGTCGAAGGGCTCGGCATCGCCGTGATCCCCGATGCCATTGTCGAGAACGAGCTCGCCGACGGGCGGTTGCAACTGCTCGAAACCGATCTCGCTATAGCGCCGCTGACATTCACGGCGAGCTGGCTCGCCTCGCCTGACGTCGTCGCGGTGGAGCGCGTCGCCGAGCTCGCACGGCAGATTGCGCAGAGCAGCCTCGCGGTTGACGAGTCCGCGCCGGCGCGTCATTGAAAAAGGCGCCGGACAAAAGAGAGACCGACCGCATGAGCCGAGCCGCCACCAATCTGCAGATCGATTCCGCCCGCCTCTGGGGCTCCATCCACGAGACCGCCCAGTTTGGCGGGACGGCCAAGGGCGGCGTACGGCGGCTGACGCTGAGCAGCGAAGACAAGCAGGTGCGCGACTGGTTCCGCAAGGCTTGCGAGGACGCCGGCCTCGAGGTGCACACCGATGCGCTCGGCTCACAGTTCGGCCTGCGCAAGGGCCGCGACATGTCGAAGCTGCCCGTCGGCATCGGCTCGCATCTCGACACCCAGCCGACAGGCGGCAAGTATGACGGCATTCTGGGGACGCTCGGCGCGTTGGAAGTGATCCGCACGCTGAACGACGCAGGCATCGAAACCGAAGCGCCGATCTGCGTCGTCAACTGGACCAACGAAGAAGGCTCGCGCTTCGCACCGGCGATGATGGCGTCCGCCGCTTACGTCGGCGATTTCACCACCGACGATATCCTGTCGCGCAAGGACATCGACGGCACGACCGTCAGCCAGGCGCTCGACAGCATCGGCTATCGCGGCGACAAGCCGGTCGGCTTCCAGAAGCTCGGCTGCTTCGTCGAGCTGCATATCGAGCAGGGTCCGATCCTCGAGGCCGAAGGCAAGACCATCGGCGTGGTCGATTCCGGCCAGGGCGTGCTCTGGTATGACGGCAAGATTTCCGGCTTCGAGAGCCATGCCGGATCGACGCCGATGCCGCTGCGGCGCGATGCGCTCGCGACGCTCTCCGAAATCGTGCTGGCGATGGAGGCCATTGCCAGGAAGCACGGGCCGAAAGCAGTCGGCACCATCGGCGAAGCCGTGATCGCAAATCCCTCGCGCAACGTCATTCCCGGCGAGATCGCCTTCACCATGGATTGCCGCAGTGCGGATGGCGCCATCATGGACGCGCTCGATCGCGATCTGCGCGCCGCCATTGCCGAGATCGCCACGCGCCGCAAGGTCGAGGTCAAGATCGACCTGGTCTGGCGCAAGCCGCCGACGCATTTCGATCCCAAGCTGATCGCGGCGGTTGAGAACGCGGCGAAGACGCTCGGCTATTCCTCGCGCCGCATCACCTCCGGCGCCGGCCACGATGCCTGCAACCTCAACACCGTCATGCCGGCGGCGATGGTGTTCGTGCCCTGCAAGGACGGCATCAGCCACAACGAGCTGGAAGACGCCACGCAGCCCGACTGCGCCGCGGGCACCAACGTGCTGATGCATACCGTGCTGGCGATCGCCGGCGTCGCGTCCTGATCGGAGAGAGCCATGCGCGGAGTTTTCGTCGACGCCAACGAAGCCCTCGCCGTGATCATGGAGCGGCTGGAGAAGCCCGGCGACCCCGAGGTGCGGATCCACAGGGATCCCGACATCAAGCCCGAGCAATATCCTGAAGTTCTCGATGGTGCGGAGATCGCGATCGTCGATCACACCGCGCTGCCGACCGAGGTCGCGAAGAAATGCGCCGGCCTCAAGCACGTCGTGTTCCTCGGCACCGGCGCGCGCAGCTACATGAATCCGGAAGAGCTCGCCGAGCTCGGCATCTCCGTGCATCTGATCAAGGGCTATGGCGACACGGCAGTCGCGGAGTCCGCGATCGCGCTGATGTGGGCCTCCGCCCGCGTCATCGCGATGATGGACCGCGAGATGCGCGTCGGCAATTGGCTGCGCGAGGATGGCATGCAGCTCACCGGCAAGACGCTCGGCTTGATCGGCTTCGGCGGCATCGCCGCGGAAGTCGCACGCATTGCGGTCGGCTCAGGCATGAAGGTGATCGCCTGGAACCGGTCGCCCAAGAGCCATCCGGGCGTCGAGTTCACCGATCTCGACACGCTGCTGGCCAGAAGCGACGTGGTATCGCTGCATCTGCTGCTCAACGACGAGACCCGCGGCATGATCACGCGCGAGAAGATTTCTGCGATGAAGCCCGGTGTCATCCTGATCAACACCGCGCGTGCCGCGGTCGTCGACGAGCAGGCGATGATCGACGCGCTGAAATCCGGCCACATCCGCCATGCCGGCCTCGACGTCTTCAACATCGAGCCCCTGCCCGGCGATCATCCGCTGACAAAACTGCCGAACGTGACGCTGTCGGCGCATTCGGCCTTCCGCACGCCGGAAGCGAGCGAGAACCTGATTGAAGCGGCATGGGTCCATTGCCGCCGGATCGTGAAGGGATAAAAGCAACAACAATGGCCGACTATCGCACCATCAAGGCACAGCCGCTCACCAACGTCGTCCGTGCCATCGTCAAGGCGGGCGGGTCTACGGACCGCGAAGCCGAGCTCGTGTCCACCAACCTCGTCGAGGCCAATCTTAGAGGACATGACTCGCACGGCGTCGGCATGATCCCGCGCTATGTCCAGAGCGTCACCACGGGCGGCCTCGCCGTGAACGCGCACGTCAAGATCGTGCTCGACACCGGTCCGCTTCTCACCCTGGACGGCCTCACCGGCTATGGCCAGGTGATCGGCCACGAAGCGATGGAGCTGGCGGCAGAGCGCGCCAAGCGCAACGGCGTGTGTCTCGTCGGCCTCTCCAACTCGCACCACATCGGCCGCATCGGCCATTGGGCCGAGCAGTGCATCGACCACGGGCTGGTCTCGATCCACTTCGTCAACGTGATCTCGCGCCCGATCGTGGCGCCCTGGGGCGGCAGCGATGCGCGCCACGGCACCAACCCGTTCTGCGTCGGCATCCCGCGCAGGGGCAAGGACCCGATCGTGCTCGACTTCGCCACCAGCAGAATCGCGCAGGGCAAGACCCGCGTCGCCCACAACAAGGGCGTCGAACTCGAGCCCGGCACCATCATCGACAACGAAGGCAAGCCGACCACCAACCCGCGCTACACCGTGATCCCGCCGCACGGCGCCATCCTGCCGTTCGGCGAGCACAAGGGCTCCGGCCTCGCACTGGTGTGCGAAATCCTCGGCGGCGCACTCTCCGGCGGGCAGGTGGTCAAGGGCCCGTCCGACGGCAAGTACAACGTCCTCAACGGCATGCTCTCGATCGTCATCGACCCGAATAAGCTCGGCACCGGCGACAACCTTGCAAGCGAGGTCGAGAGTTTTGTTGCCTGGCACACCGGCTCGCCGCCCGCTCCCGGCGTCGACAAGGTGAAGATCGCCGGCGATCCCGAGCGCGAGACCAGGAAGAAGCGTCTGGCCGAAGGCATTCCGGTCGACCCGACCACCTGGCAGGAAATCCTGGAGGCCGGGACGAAGTTCGGACTGGATCAGGCTGCGATCGAGAAGATCGCGGGCTAGTCGGGAACGAAGCGCATCGCTGAGAATAGCCCGGCCAAGTGCACTATCGCGCAACGAGGTCTGGACTAAAGCGAAGCATCACCGCACTCGTGGAGCGGATTTGAACCGGCCCGCGTCGTCTCACGACAACGCGGATATCCCGGTCCACATCCGCCCCCGAGGTTCACATGCTCTCCCGTCTTGCAAAGCTCATGTCCGGCTCGAGCGAGCCGCTACCCGAAACCGACTTCTACCGGCATCGGCTCGCGATCTATGAAAGTGAGCTTGGCGAGCCCGAGCGCAGCTTCACCGACAGCGCGGAGCGCCGCATCGACATCCACGCCTTTGGCCGCGATTTCGTGCCGGTGTGCGAAGAAGGCTCCGACGAAGGCTATGTCCTTCTCACCAACGGTATGAGCGAGCAGCGGATGCCGGGGGTGCATGGGGACACGAAGCCGCGTGCCGAGCTGATGTGGTACGTCCGCGAGCCGACGCCGGAGATCTGCGCCAATCTGCGCTGGCTCGCCAATCTGCCGTTCATCGACACGACCTGGTTCGGTTTTGGTCACCGGGTCGCGATGCCCGCGCCGCCCATGGCCGGAACGGAATTTCAGACGTTCCTGTTTCTGACGCCGATCATCGGCCCGGACAAGTCCATCGCCGAGGCGCTCGAGATTGCGGGCGATCCGGTGGAGATTTTGACCGTGAACCTGATCTCCGATCGCGAGCTCGCGCTGATCAAGTCTGAGGGACTCGATCCGCTTCTCGATCTGCTCGACGAGAACGATTATCCGCCGATCTTCGATCCGGCGCGGAAATCGTATGTGTAGGGTGGGTTAGCTGAGCGGATGCGCGAAGCGCAGTTGCTCGGCGTAACCCACCTCTTCTGTCTCTGCGGATATGAACAGCGGTGGGTTACGCCTTCGGCTAACCCACCCTACGCAGTTCGCCTCGCCTCAATCCACCATATCCGCGACCGCCTTGCCGCAGGCGGTCGTGTCGGCGTTGCCGCCGAGGTCCTTGGTGCGGAGCGTCCGCTCTGCCAGCGTGCGTTCGATCGCATCGACGATCGACTTGCCGGCTTCCTTCTCGCCGAGGTGCTCGAGCATCATCGCGCCGGACCAGATCGCGCCGATCGGGTTGGCGATGCCCTGCCCCGCAATGTCGGGCGCCGAGCCGTGCACCGGCTCGAACACCGAGGGGAAATCGCCCTCGGGATTGATGTTGCCCGATGGCGCGATGCCGATGGTGCCGGTGCAGGCCGGGCCGAGATCGGAGAGGATGTCGCCGAACAGGTTCGAGCCGACCACAACGTCGAACCAGTCAGGATGCAGCACGAAGTTCGCGGTCAGGATGTCGATGTGGTACTTGTCCCACTTCACGCCCGGAAACTTCTTGGCCATCGCCTCCACGCGCTCGTCCCAATAGGGCATGGTGATGGAGATGCCGTTCGACTTGGTCGCCGAGGTCAGGTGCTTCTTCGGCCGCGACTGCGCGAGCTCGAAGGCGAACTTCAGGATGCGGTCGACGCCCACGCGGGTCATCACCGTCTGCTGCGTCACGAACTCGCGGTCAGTGTCCGGGAACATGCGGCCGCCGACGGAGGAATATTCACCTTCGGTGTTCTCGCGCACCACCCAGAAATCGATGTCGCCGGGCTTGCGGTTCGCCAGCGGCGACGGCACGCCGGGCATCAGCCGCACCGGGCGCAAATTCACATATTGGTCGAACTCGCGGCGAAACTTGATCAGCGAGCCCCACAGCGAGACGTGATCCGGAATCTTGGCCGGCCAGCCGACGGCGCCGAAATAGATCGCGTCATGCTTGCCGATCTTTTCCTTCCAGTCGTCGGGCATCATCTGGCCGTGCTTCTCGTAATAGTCCCAGGACGAGAAGTCGAAATGGTCGAAATGCAGGGACACCCCGTGCTTCTTCGCCGCTGCCTCCAGAACGCGCAGGCCTTCGGGCATCACTTCCTTGCCGATGCCGTCGCCGGGAATGACTGCAATCCGGTATTGTTTCTTGCTCATCGAGAACGTCCTTGGTTGGTCTGGCAGACGCCGCATTTTTGACCGCACTGCAATGGACCAAACTCGGCGGCAGTGCAACGCTGCACTGCAATGTTGACCGTGGCGCGGCCGAGCGCCTACTGGTTTGATCCTGATGTTCCCACCAAGCGAGTACCCTTCATGGATCTGCATCTGCGTGGCAAGCGCGTCCTGATCACGGGCGCGTCCAAAGGCATTGGCGCAGCCGCCGCCGAGGCGTTTGCCGAGGAAGGCGCAAACCTCCTGCTCGCCGCCCGCAGCGGCGACCAGCTCAAGGCGCTGGCGGACCGCCTGCGCTCCGCGCACCAGATCGATGCCGCGACGAGCATCGTGGACCTGCGCAAGGCCGAGGACGTGGCGCGGCTCGCGAGGGAAGCCGCCGACATCGACGTGCTCGTCAACAATGCCGGCGACATCCCCGGCGGCTCGATCGACAAGATCGACGAGGCGACCTGGCGGCACGCCTGGGAATTGAAAGTGTTCGGCTACATCAACCTGACGCGGCAGATCTACGCGCAGATGAAGGCGAAGGGCGGCGGCGTCATCGTCAATGACATCGGCGCGGCCGGCGAAAAATTCGACGCCAATTACATCTGCGGCAGCGCCGGCAACGCCGCATTGATGGCCTTCACCCGCGCGCTCGGCGGCAAGAGCCTCGCCGACAACATCCGCGTGGTCGGCATCAATCCCGGCCCGGTCGGCACCGATCGCCACGTCACCCTGCTCAAGACGCGGGCAAAGCACCAGTTCGGCGATGAGAGCCGCTACAAGGAATTCCAGAAGAGCCTGCCGCTCGGCCGTCCCGCGCATGCGCGCGAGATCGGCGATCTCATGGCGTTCCTGGCGTCTGATCGCGCCGGATATACGTCGGGGGTCATCTATACCGTGGATGGCGGCATCAGCGCGGGCTGGGGTTAGTTTCCCGTCATTGCGAGCGCAGCGAAGCAATCCAGGAATGCATCCGCTGTGGATGTCCGGATTGCTTCGCTGCGCTCGCAATGACGACACAATAGGCACAGGAGTAAAATAGTTGTCTCAAGACCTGATCCGAGAAACGGCCTGCACCGTCGTCGACAAGCTGCGCTCCGGCGATGTCTCGCCGCTCGAATTGTTGGATGTGGTGGAGAAGCGCATCAAGGAGGTCGACGACAAGGTCAACGCGCTGCCGACGCTATGCTTCGATCGCGCGCGGGACAACGCCAAGGCGCTGATGCAGAAGCCGGCCGGCGCGCGCGGGCTGCTCGCGGGCTTGCCGGTGCCGATCAAGGACCTGACCGATGTCGCCGGCGTGCTGAACACGCAGGGTTCGCCGATCTTCAGGGACAATGTGCCCAAGCAGTCCGATCTCATGGTCGAGAACCTCGAAGGCAATGGCGCGGTCGTCTACGCCAAGTCGAACACACCGGAATTCGGCGCCGGCGCCAACACCTTCAACGAGGTGTTCGGCGCGACGCTCAATCCCTGGGATACGACGAAGTCTGCGGCCGGCTCCTCCGGCGGCGCCGCGGTGGCGCTGGCCACCGGCATGGCCTGGCTCGCCCAGGGCTCCGACATGGGCGGCAGCTTGCGCAGCCCCGCGGCGTTCTGCGGCGTCGTCGGCATGCGACCCAGCATCGGCCGCGTCGCACATACGCCCAAATCGGCAATCGACCGCAATCTCGGCGTGGTGGGGCCGATGGCGCGCAACGTCGAGGATCTTGCGCTGTTGTTGGATGCCATGAGCGGCGACTATGCAGACGACCCGCTGTCGCTGCCCGCACCTGCGACCTCGTTCCTGTCGGCGGCGCAGTCCGGCAAGAAGCCGAAGCGCATCGCCTATTCACCCGATCTCGGCATCACGCCGGTCGATCCCGAGGTCAAGGCGATCACGCGCAAGGCCGCTGAACGCTTTGCGGAGGCGGGCGCGATCGTGGAGGAAGCGCATCCGGACTGGCGCGAGGCGCATGAATGCTTCCACGTCCTGCGCGCCTTCGATTTCGCGATCACCAAGGCCAATCTGCTGCGAACCAAGCGCGACCTTCTGAAGCCCGAGGTGATCTGGAACATCGAGGAGGGCCTCAAGCTCACTGTCGAGCAACTCGCGCGCGCCGAGGCGCAACGCGTCGGCATGACCGCGCGCGCGATCGAATTCTTCAAAAACTACGACCTGCTGTTGACGCCAACCACGATCGTGCCGCCCTTCCCGATCGAGCATCGCTATGTCGCCGAATGCGCCGGCAAGAAGTTCGAGAACTATGTCGAATGGCTCGGCATCGTCTACGCCATCACGCTCGCCTGCTGCCCGTCGCTGTCGCTGCCCTGCGGCTTCACGACGGCTGGCCTCCCGGTCGGCGTGCAGGTCGTCGGTGCCCCGCGCGCGGATGCGCAGGTGATCGCCGGCGCGAAGGTGTTGGAGGATATTCTGGGTCTGCGCGGCTCCACGCCGATCGATCCCAAGGTGAAAGCATAACGCCAGCCGCGTGGCGGGGACTTGACCGTCCCCGCCGTGCGCCGGTCAGACCCTAGTCGTTCGCTTTCGGCCCGCCGTGATACTGATGCGCATCGTATCCGGCCTCATCCGTTGGAGCGGTGAAGGCGAAGGAGTTCGGATGCGTTTGCGACATCTGGACGGTGGCCGCCGAAGCCATGTGCGAGTGTTTCATTGCCTCGTGAGCAGAGGCGGCGGAGCAAAGCGCGACCAGCATGGCCGACGCTGCGAGAACTGATTTCATCATGATGTGACGTGCCTCTTGTGAGTGCCACCAGCAAATTGCAGATGGATCTCGCCGCGTAGGATTGCGAGTTTGAATCCAGGCACGCGATATAGGCGCGGCATAAGCATTTCGCGCTCCGGTATAGGCTTCCAGCGCTTCTGGCTCGCTCCCGCGGCGGGGAAAGCCGCTCACCTCGAGGCGGTATTCGCCTCCAGGCCGCGACTGTACCGCGACATCGCAAAGCAAAAGACGAAGTAGATCGCGGCAACGAAGATGTAGACCTCGACCGAGAACTGCTGCCAGGCCGGATCGATGATCGCGGTCTTGGCCGTCGTCAGCAGGTCGAAGATGCCGATGATCAGGACCAGGCTGGTGTCCTTGAAGAAGGCGATGAAGGTGTTGACCAGCGGCGGGATGACATGGCGGATCGCCTGCGGCAGGACGATCAGGCGATGCTTGCGCCAGTAGGACAGCCCCAGCGCCTCGGCGGCCTCATATTGCCCGCGCGGCACGGCCTGGAGGCCGCCACGGATGACTTCGGCAAGGTAAGCGCCCGCGAACAGGATGATGGCGATCTGCGCACGCAACAGCTTGTCGATGTTGAATCCGCTCGGCATGAACAGCGGAAACATCACGCTCGCCATGAAGAGCAGGCTCACCAGCGGCACGCCGCGGATCAACTCGACATAGAGCACGCTGAGCGAGCGGATCGCCGGCAGCTTTGAGCGCCGGCCGAGTGCAACGAGGATGCCGAGCGGGAAACCAAAGGCCAATCCGAACGTCGCCAAAATCAGCGTCACCGGCAATCCGCCCCAACGGTCCTGCGAGACGAACGACAGGCCGAACACCCCGCCCCACATCAGCACGCTGATCAGCGCGAGCGCGCCGATCCAGATATAGGCCAGCTCGCGCCGCCACAGGGCGCGGCGGGTGGAGAGATAGAACAGCGCGATGAACAGAACGACCGACAGCGCCGGCCGCCACTGCTCGTCGAACGGATAGGTGCCGAACAGGATGAAGCGATATTTTTCGGGGATGATCGCCCAGCAGGCACCGAGGCCGCGTGCGGCGCGGCAGGCGCTGGAGTCGTTTGCCGGCGTGAGCCACACCGCGTTCGCGATGCCCCACTGCACGAAGCTGAAGATGCCCTTGGCGAGGATCGCCAGCAGCACGATCGAAAGAATGGCATTGGGGATCGACGAGAACAAATTGGTGCGCAGCCAGCACAGCACCGGATTGCCCATCTGCGGACGGCGGGCAGCGCGCGGGGCGTCCGGAATGTCGGTGATCGCCGTCATGATCAGCGCTCCACCAGCGCGATGCGCGAATTGTACCAGTTCATGAAGAAGCTGATGCCGAGGCTGATGGTCAGGAACACCGCCATGATCAATGCGATCGCCTCGATCGCCTGCCCGGTCTGGTTCAACGTGGTGTTCGCGACTGAGACCACGTCCTGGTAGCCGATCGCGACCGCGAGCGAAGAGTTCTTTGTCAGGTTGAGATACTGACTCGTCATCGGCGGCACGATGACGCGCAGCGCCTGCGGCAGGATGATCTGGCGCAGCATGAAGCTGCGGCGCAAGCCGAGCGCATTGGCGGCATCCCACTGTCCGCGCGGCACGGACTGGATGCCGCTGCGCACGATCTCGGCGATGAAGGCCGAGGTATAGGTCACGAGCGCGATCAGCAGCGCGAAATACTCCGGCGCGAGCGTCAGCCCACCGATGAAGTTGAAGCCGCGCAGCTCCGGCCATTCGATCTTCCAGGGCACACCAAGCGCCACGGACATTGCCGCCGGCAGCGCGACGATGAGGCCAACCGCAAAGGGCCAGGCCGGCCGCGGCTTACCGTCGCGCATCTGCTGCGCGATCAACCATCGCCTGATGAGATAGAACACGGCAAGCCCGAGCACGGCTGTACCGAGCACCCAGAGCTGCTGCGAGCCCAGCGGAATCGCCGGCAGGATCAGGCCGCGATTGGACAGGAACACGCCATCAACCGGCCGCCAGGCCGCGCGCGCCGCCGGCAGTGCCTGCATCAACACGTACCAGAACAGAAGCTGCAAGAGCAGCGGGATGTCGCGGAGTGTTTCGACATAGACAGCGGCGAGCCGCGACAACAGCCAGTTGGCGGAGAGACGCGAAATGCCGATCAGCGTGCCCAGGATCGTCGCGAGCACGATGCCGATCACGGCGACGCGCAAGGTGTTGGCGATGCCGACGACGAAGGCCCACAGGTACGTGTCTCTCGGATTATAAGAGAGCAGGCTGTCTGCGATCGGCATGCCGGCTTCGCGGCCGAGGAAAGCGAAGCCGGTCGTGATGCGGCGGGCCGAGAGATTGGTGACGGTGTTGGACCAGAGGAAGGCGACAACCCCAAGCACGACCCCGACGACGAGCACCTGCCAGAACAGGCCTTGCAGCTCTCGGCGGCCAAATCCGCCGAAGAAGCGACGGCGGGGCGGCGGTCTTGGACTGTCTGAAGTCACAGCACAAAAATCCTTCTGGCGAGCAACGATTTCCGGCGGCGCACGTCAACTGTTGCACCAATCTGAAAAGCGTGCAACAAATGTTTCATGGCCGAGCCCGCGAAATCCTCGCCCTTGAGCGAACTGCGCATTGCGTTGCCCTCGCTCCCCCTGCGCCTGCAGGAGGTCGGCCGCTTCGTTGCCGCCAATGACTACGACGCCACCACCCGTTCGATGCGCGATCTCGCCGCCGAGGCCGGCGCCGACCCGGCCGCATTCACGCGGCTTGCCAAGGCCATCGGCTATTCTGGCTGGGACCAGTTGCGCGCGGCACTTACCGAAGCGCGGCGGCCGTCGCAGATCTCACCTTTCTCCGGCCGCGCCAAGAGCCGCCGTCACGGCCCGAACGCCGACGTCGCGCTCGTCACAGACAAGCTCGAGGCCGAGGGCGCCGGCCTTCTGCGCATTCCGGCCCAGCCGATTGCGGATGCTGCCCGCGCGCTGCACGACGCCAAGCGGATCTGGATTGCCGGTTACCGGAGCTGCCGGAGCGTCGCGGAGCTCTTGAACTACGAGCTCCGGCTGTTCCGTCCCGAACAGGTGCAACTCGTCGGCGCATCCGGCCCCGACGATCTCGATCTCGGCGCCTTTCGTCCCGGCGAAGCCGTCATCGTCATCGGCTTCCTGCCCTACACGCATGCGAGCGTCCGTGTTGCGCAGGCCGCCCATCGTGCCGGCGCAGCGCTGATCGCGATCGCGGACAGCCTCTCGGCGCCGATGGCCGAAGGCGCCGACCACGTGCTGCTGTTCGAGGCGGCCTCTTCCCCCGGCTTCTTCCCGAGCCTCACGGGCGCCATCGCGATTGCGCAATCGCTCGCGGCGGTCACATTCTCGCTCGGCGGCACGGCCGCGAAGAAGCGCCTGGAAACCACCGAGGCGCGGCTCGCCGCGGCCTCCACTTACGTCCCAGAGAAAGGTTGACCCATGGCCGCTCGCACCAGCCGCGTGCTGCACCGTTCGTTGCGCGAAACGCCGCCCAAGGCGATCGGCGGCGAAGGCGTCTATCTCTTCGCCGAGGACGGGCGGCGCGTGATCGACGCCTCCGGCGGCGCAGCCGTCTCCTGCCTCGGCCATCAGCATCCGCGCGTGATCGCGGCGATGGCAAAACAAGCCTCGACGCTGGCCTATGCGCACACCGCCTTCTTCTCCTCCGAGCCGGCCGAGGCGCTGGCCGAGACGCTGGTCGGGCATGAACCCGGCGGTCTCGCCTACGCATATTTCGTCAGCGGCGGATCGGAGGCGATCGAAGCCAGCATCAAGCTCGCGCGGCAATATTTCATCGAGCGCGGCGAGCCGCAGCGGCAGCACTTCATTGCGCGGCGGCAGAGCTATCACGGCAACACGCTCGGCGCGCTCGCCGCCGGTGGCAATGCCTGGCGGCGCGCGCCCTATGCGCCCCTGCTGTCCGGTGCCTTCAGCCATGTGACGCCGGCCTTTGCCTATCACGAGAAGCACGAGGGCGAATCCGATGCGCAGTTCGTGGCACGACTGGCCGCGGAGCTCGAAGCCGAATTTCAGCGGCTTGGCCCCGACACCGTCGCCGCGTTCCTCTCCGAGCCCGTCGTCGGTGCCACCGCCGGTGCGGTGACGGCACCGGACGACTACTTCAAGGCGGTGCGCGAGATCTGCGACCGGCATGGCGCGCTGCTCATCCTCGACGAGGTCATGAGCGGCATGGGCCGCACCGGTACGACGCACGCCTGGGAGCAGGAGGGCGTCGCTCCTGATATCCAGGCGATCGCAAAGGGCCTCGGCGGCGGCTACCAGCCGATCGGAGCGATGCTCGCGAGCGGCAAGATCATCGACACCATCCGCTCGGGCTCCGGCGCGTTCCAGCATGGCCACACTTATCTGGCGCATCCCCTCGCCTGCGCGGCCGCGCTCGCGGTGCAGGACGTGATCCGCGAGGACCGCCTGCTCGACCGCGTCAAGGAGCGCGGCAAGCAACTCGAGCAGCGGCTGACCGAGCGCTTCGGCAATCACCGCCATGTCGGCGATATCAGGGGCCGCGGCCTGTTCTGGGCGATCGAGCTCGTCGCCGACCGCGCCGGCCGCACCTCGTTCGATCCCGCGTTCAAGCTGAACCAGAAGATCAAGGCGGAAGCCTTCGCCAACGGGCTCGGCTGCTATCCCGGCGGCGGTACCGTGGACGGCGTCCGTGGCGACCATGTGCTGCTGGCGCCGCCCTATATCGCCTCGGCTGCCGAGATCGATCTGATCGTCGACAAGCTCGGCACCGCCGTCGACAACGTGTTGCGTAGTGTCAATCACTGAGGGGAGAGTCATATGATGAGGAAAGTGGTTATCGTAGCCGGCATGCTCGCGGCATCGACGGTTGTCGCGTCGGCGGCGACGCTCGACACGGTGAAGAGCCGCGGCACGCTGATCTGCGGCGTCAGCGCCGGCTTTGCCGGTTTCTCCGCGCCGGACTCGCAGGGAAATTACAAGGGTCTCGACGTCGATTATTGCCGCGCGCTCGCCGCCGGCGTGCTCGGTGACGCCAGCAAGGTGCGCTACGTCTCGCTGACCGCGCAGAATCGCTTCACCGCGCTGCAATCGGGCGAGATCGACGTACTCTACCGCAACTCGACGCAGACCTTTCTGCGCGGCGTGACGCTGGGCCTCCGCCAGGGTCCGATCAACTTCTACGACGGCCAGGGTTTTGTCGTGAAGAAGGACCTCGGCGTCAAGGAGCTGAAGGACCTCAAGGGCGCCACGGTCTGCGTCGCGCAGGGCACCACGCATGAAGTCACGCTCGGCGATTACGGCCGCGCCAACGGCATCGACTGGAAGCCGCTGGTGTTCGACCGCGTCGACACCATGTACCAGACCTTCTTCGGCGGCCGCTGCGATGCCATGACCCAGGACGCCTCCGCGCTCGCCGGCGCGGTGACGACCGCGGCACCGAATCCGGCCGACTACGTCGTGCTGCCGCAGACCATCAGCAAGGAGCCGCTCGGCCCGTTCACCCGCAACGGTGACGAAGTCTGGAGCGACATCATCACCTGGTTGCATTACGGGCTGATCGAGTCCGAGGAGCTCGGTGTCACGCAAGGCAATGTCGACGAGATGGCGAAGTCACAGACGCCGGCGGTCCAGCGCCTGCTGGGTGCCTCCGGCGACCTCGGCTCGCGGCTCGGTCTCGACAACAAATGGCTGGTGACGGTGATCAAGGCCACCGGCAATTACGGCGAGATCTACGAGCGCAATGTCGGCAAGGCGAGCCCGCTCAAGCTCGACCGCGGCCTCAACGGCCTCTGGAGCAAGGGCGGCTTGATGTACGCGGTGCCGTTCAAGTAAACGGTGCTTCACCTCTCCCCGCTTGCGGGGAGAGGTCGACCGCGCAGCGGTCGGGTGAGGGGGAGCCTCCGCGAATTCGTCCCTCACCTTCAACGTGGATAGAGCCCCTCACCCCGACCCTCTCCCCGTAAGAACGGGGAGAGGGAGAAGAGACACCGATGCGCATCGCCCTGATCCACGCCCTCAAGCATTCCATCGCGCCGATCGAGGCCGCGTTCGCGAAGGCGTGGCCGGAGGCACGGCTGATGAACCTGCTCGATGACAGCCTGTCGGCGGATCTGGCCCGCGACGGCGTGCTCAACGATGCCATGACCGAGCGCTTCCTCGCGCTCGGCGACTATGCGGCAGCGACCGGGGCGAACGGAATCCTGTTCACCTGCTCGGCCTTCGGCCCCTGCATCGAGGCCGTCGCGCGCGCACATGTGCCGATGCCCGTGCTGAAGCCGAACGAGGCGATGATCAAGCAGGCCGTGACCATGGGCAAGCGGATCGGCCTGCTCTCGACCTTCCCGCCGACACTGGCCTCGATGCCACCGGAGTTTCCGGCCTCGGCCCAGGTCGTGCCGAAACTCGCCGAGGGCGCGCTGGCCGCGCTCGATCGCGGCGATCGCGCCGCACACGACCGGCTGATTGTCGAGGCGTCAAAGGACCTGCGCGATTGCGACGTCATTGCGCTTGCGCAATTCAGCATCGCGGCGACCGCGCCGCTGGTCGCCGAGGTCACCGGCCGCCCGGTCGTGACGACTCCGGACAGCGCGGTCGACAAGCTGATGAGGCTGCTGAAAGCGAAGGCCTAGGCGCCGGCCTTTTTCCGACGTTGCGCATCCTTGATCGCAGCGGCGAGCGCGGCCTTGGTTTCGTTCACAAAGTCCTCGACCAGTTCCTCGCGCGTGGCATGCGCGGCCTCGCCGGTGAACAGGCCCTGCTCGGCCAGCATCACCACGCCATGCAACGCCGCCCAGATCTTGAGGGCTTGCCGCTCGCGCAAGAAGCCGACCGCCGGCGCCTCGAGGGCTTCGATCACCAGCGCGAAAGTCTCGCGGGTGGCGTCGTGCAGCTCGCTGCCATTTGCCGCGCATGACACGGTGCGGGAAGCGAACATCAGGCGATAGATGCCGTTGCGGCGCAGACCGAAATCGAGTGTCGCCTGCGCCAGCCGCGACAGTTTCGATTGCTTCGACGGCTTCGCCATCGCCTCGCGCAGAAGTGCACTGAGCTGCCGGAACGCCTCTGCCGTCACCGCCGTTAGCAGCGCATCACGATCGGCAAAGTGCCGATACGGCGCCGGCTGCGAGACGCCGAGCTGTTTGGCAAGCGCCTTGATGCTGATCGCCTCGGCGCCGCCCTGCTCCGCCTCGCGCAGCGCGGCCTTGATCAAGGCGTCACGGAGATCGCCATGGTGGTAGGTGTTCTCTGGCTTGCGGGCGAGTTGTGAACGCATGTTACGGCGAAGCCTATAAGTTTGCGCTTGACAGGGGAAGCCTGTCGCGAATGTAATAGCATATAACTTAGAATAAGCGGCAAATGCCGCCGACAACATTGACATGAGGAACGCGCCAGCCTTCGGGCTCCGCGCATACGACCGAGGAAGCCGCCATGACAGAGCGACTGAGGGTTCACGTCGATCCCGACAAATGCCAGGGCCACGCGCGCTGCAAGGCGCTCGCACCGGAGCTGTTCGAGCTCGACGAATACGGCAACGCCCATGAGGCCGGCGACGGCACCGTGCCGCCCGGGCTCGAAGACAAGGCCTGGCTTGCCAAATCCAACTGCCCGGAAATTGCGATCGATGTGATCGAGGAGTAGCGCGGCCTCCGCCGCCCCTGCGTGCTTCCAGTGAACACGAGCCCAAGGATTCCGAGATGTCCGACGTCAGCCAGCCCGCCGCCCATCCCCCCGTGACCGACTGGGTCCATGATTTCGACCACACCGATCCGCAATGGACGGACGATCCCTTCCCGATCTGGGAGGAGCTGCGCGCCGCGAGCCCCGTGGTGCACACCGAACGGTTCCTCGGGCTGCTACATGCCGACGACTTACGAGGCGGTGCGCGAGATCGCCAACGATACCGAGCATTTCTCCTCGCGCCGCATCATCGTCCGTGACGTCCGGCCGGAGGTTTCCCGGAATGCAGCCCCACCGATCACGTCCGATCCGCCCGTGCACAAGCCGGCCAAGCAATTGCTGCTGCCACCGTTCACACCGGACGCGATGAAGAAGCTCGAGCCACGGATGCGAGCGATCTGTAACGAGCTGATCGACGGGTTCATCGCCTACGGCAGGGTCGACGCCGCGGCGCGCTACAGCAAGTACATCCCGGTTCAGGCCATCGCCCACATGCTCGGCATTCCCGAGAGCGACAGCGACCTCTTCATCAACTGGATCCACATGATCCTGGAGCTCGGCATCAAGGACGAGAACATGCTCCTCCAGGCCGTGCACGAGATGAGCGATTACTTCAGCGCCCACATCGAGGAGCGCAAGCAGAAGCCGACCGACGACCTCATCTCTTATCTGATGAACGCCCGAGACAAGGACGGGAATCCGCTCGAGGACTCCCACGTGCTGGGTTCGCTGCGGCTGCTCCTGATCGCCGGCATCGACACCACCTGGAGTGCGATCGGCTCCTCGCTCTGGCATCTCGCGAAAACGCCGGCCGACCGCGAACGGCTGATCGCCGAGCCCGGGCTGATCCCGATCGCCGTGGAGGAGCTTCTGCGGGCCTATTCGCCGGTGACCATGGCCCGCGAGGTGGTCAAGGAGACCACGATCTCGGGCTGCCCGGTCAAGGCGGGCAACATGGTGCTGCTGTCGTTCCCGGCCGCCAACCGTGCCCCCAAGATGTTTCCCGACGCTGACAAAGTCGTGATCGACCGCCGGGAGAATCGCCATGCCGCCTTCGGCCTCGGCATCCACCGCTGCGTCGGTTCCAACCTTGCACGCATGGAGATGCAGGTTGCGCTGGAGGAATGGCTGAAGCGGATTCCGGACTTCGCCCTCGACCCGGCAGGCACGGTGACCTGGTCACAGGGCACGGTGAGAGGCCCCCGCCAGTTGCCATTTCTGTTCGGAAAGGCGATGTAGGCCTTTCCAAGACCAACGGAGAGAGGCCGGACGTGACAGAGCAAGCAGCAACCCTACCGGCCTCTGATCACATCGACCTCGCCGACGCCGAGCGGCGGATCAAGGCGATCTTCATCGGCTCGATCGGCAATCTCGTCGAGTGGTACGATTTTTACGCCTATACGGCGTTCGCGCTCTATTTCGCTCCGGCCTTCTTCCCCGGCAACGACCCCGTCGTCCAGCAACTGAACGTCGCCGTGGTGTTCGCGGCGACCTTCCTGATGCGCCCCCTGGGCGGCTGGCTGTTCGGCTACATCGCGGACCATTTCGGCCGGCGCATCTCGCTGACGTTATCCGTCGTCTTCATGTGCTTCGGCTCGCTGATCATCGCGCTGACGCCGACCTATGCGACCATCGGTTTCGCCGCGCCGGTGATCCTGGCGCTCGCGCGCGTCATCGAGGGCCTGAGCCTCGGCGGCGAATATGGTGCCAGCGCGACCTATCTCAGCGAGGTCGCCGATCCCAAGCATCGCGGCTTCTATTCGAGCTTTCAATACGTCACCCTGATCGGCGGCCAGCTCACCGCGATCATCGTGCTGCTGCTCCTACAAAAGGTCTTCCTCACGCCGGAGGAGCTCAAAGCCTGGGGCTGGCGCATCCCGTTTGCGATCGGCGCGGCGCTGGCGATCTTTGCCGCGGTGATGCGGCGCAATCTGCACGAGACCGAGGCCTTCGAGGAAGCCAAGAAGGTGGTGAAGCCGACCGGCTCGATCACCAATTTGCTGCGCTACCCCCGCGAGTTGCTGCTGGTGGTCGGCCTCACCGCGGGCGGGACCGCGGCGTTCTACACCTTCACCACCTACATGCAGACCTTCGTCAAGCTCTCGGTCGGCCTGACCGAGGACCAGACCACTTTCGTGATCTTCGGCACGCTGATCTTCGCGACCATCCTGCAACCCATCTACGGCGCGATCTCCGACAAGATCGGGCGCAAGCCCCTGCTGATCTTTTTTGGCGTCGCGGGTACGCTCGCGACCGTGCCGCTGCTGATGACGCTGAAGGAGACCAAGTCGCCTTTCATGGCCTTCATCCTGATCTGCTGCGCCTGGCTGTTCGTCGCCGGCTACACCTCGATCAACGCGGTGGTGAAGGCTGAGCTGTTCCCGACCAATGTCCGCGCCCTCGGTGTCGGCCTGCCCTACGCCATCACGGTCTCGATCTTCGGCGGCACGGCGCCGGCGATCGCGCTCTATTTCAAGAGCATCGGGCACGAGGAGTGGTTCTACTACTATCTCGCAGGTGTCATCTGCCTGTCGCTGATCATCTATTCCACCATGCGTGACACCAAGCACGCCTCCGCGATGCACCGCCACGAGTAGCTCATGGCCGACGACAACGAGCCGCCCGACAGCAAGCTGACGCGCACCAAGGAGAAATGGGCGCGCGAAGGCCGCTTCCTCACGGGCCGCGTTACGCGACCGGAGGATCAGCGACTGCCGCCGGGCCAGCATCTCACCAAGGACTGGCCGGTGCTCGATCTCGGAGTCGTGCCGCCGGTATCGCGCGAGCGCTGGCGGCTCGACGTCTACGGCGCGATCGAGACCCCCGTGTTCTGGACATTTTCCGAATTCGCGGCGCAGAAGCAGGCGCAGATCACCTCCGACATCCATTGCGTGACGACCTGGTCGCGCTACGACAATGAGTGGGAAGGCCTCGCCACGCGCGAACTGCTTGCGGCTTGCCAGCCGCGCGAGGATGCGCGCTTCGTGGTCCTGCATTCCCATGACGGCTATACCACCAACCTCACGCTGGAAGACTTTGCCGCCGCGGACGCCCTGCTCGCCCACAGCTGGTCGGGTCAGCCGCTGACCGAAGAGCACGGCGGCCCAGTGCGGCTCGTCGTGCCGCATCTGTATTTCTGGAAGAGTGCCAAATGGCTTCAGGCCATCGAATTCCTGACCGAGGACGCGCCGGGCTTCTGGGAAGTCCGCGGCTATCATAACCGCGGCGATCCCTGGGCCGAGCAGCGATATTCAGCCGACTAGGTTCAAGCAAGGACGGGGGAAGCCCATGCCGACCGAACGCTTTCAATTCACCGGCGAAGGTGGCCATCAACTAGCCGCCGCGCTGGAGCTGCCCGATGGCGAGCCCGCGGCCTTCGCGCTGTTCGCGCACTGCTTCACCTGCGGCAAGGACACGCTGGCGGCAAAACGCATCTCGGTCGCGCTCGCCGCCAAGGGCATTGCGGTGCTGCGCTTCGACTTCACCGGGCTCGGCTCCAGCGAAGGCGATTTCGCCAACTCGACGTTCTCCTCCAACGTCGCCGACCTCCTGCACGCCGCCGATCATCTGCGCAAGGTCCGCACCGCGCCGTCGATCCTGATCGGCCACAGCCTCGGCGGCGCCGCGATCCTCGCCGCCGCCGGAGGGATTCCGGAAGCCAAGGCTGTCGTGACCATCGCGGCGCCATCCGATCCCGCTCACGTCACCGGTCTATTCAGCGAGCATCTCGACAGCATCCGCGCGCAGGGCGAAGTCGAGGTCTCGCTCGCGGGGCGCCCGTTCCGCATCAAGCGCGAATTCCTCGACGACATCGCCGAGCAAGAACTGATGAAAGACATCACCGGCCTGCACAAGGCGCTGCTGGTGATGCAGTCACCTGTCGACGACACCGTCGGCATCGACAATGCGACCAAGATTTTCGTTGCGGCAAGACACCCCAAGAGCTTCGTCTCGCTCGACCACGCCGATCATCTCCTGACCAAACCGGCCGACGCCCTCTACACGGCCGACGTGATCACGGCCTGGGCCAGCCGCTACATCGACACCGCGAAGCCCGCGAAGGCGATGGATCTCGCGGAAGAGCCGCGCAAAGTGGTGGTGCAGGAAACCCGCAAGAGCAAGTTCAACCAGGCCATCACCGTCGGCCCGCACCATCTGGTGGCGGACGAACCGATTGCGGCCGGCGGCGAGGATGCCGGCCCCGGCCCCTATGACTTCCTGCTGGCCGGCCTTGGTGCCTGCACCTCCATGACCATGCGCCTCTATGCCGATCGCAAATCGCTGCCGCTCGATCGCGTCACGGTCACGCTGAAGCATTCGAAAATCTACGCCAAGGACTGCGCGGAGTGCGAGACGCGCGATGGCATGCTCGACCAGATCGAGCGCGACATCGCGATCGACGGCGCGCTCGATGCGGAGCAGCGCAAGAAGCTGATGGAGATCGCCGACAAGTGTCCGGTGCACCGGACGCTGACCTCGGAGATCCGCATCGTGACGAAGGCGGTGGACTAGCGCGCCTGCATTAGAAGCACGACGCCATCGTCCGCACCGCCGCGCTGATCTCATTCTCGCGCCAGGCCGCGAAGCCGAGCAGCAGGCCATGGTCGCGTGGACGGCCGAGCGCCAGGCTGGACAGGGCCCGCGTTTCAACGCCTGCCTCGACCAGCCGTTGCACCGCCGCCTGATCGGCGCGACCGCGCTTGAGGCGGGCGACCAGCTGGATGCCGCCCGAGGGCACTTCGGCGGAGAGAACTTCGCCCAGATGGCGCTCCAGTCCCTCGACGAGGTGATCGCGGCGCGCGTGATAGAGCCGGCGCATCCGGCGCAGATGCGCGAGAAAATGCCCGTCGGCGATGAACTCCGCCAGCGCTTCCTGGATGTGGCTGGAGGCGATCAGCCCGATGTGCCGCTGTGCGATCTCCAGGGTGCCGACCAACCCTGGTGGCGCGACGACATAGCCGAGCCGGATATCCGACGTCATCGCCTTCGAAAACGTTCCGACATAGAACACGCGGCCATGGGCGTCTAACCCCTGCAAGGCCGGCACCGGCCGGCTGTCATAGTGGAATTCGCCGTCGTAATCGTCTTCGACGATCCAGGTCTCGCCTGGCCTGCTCATGCCCAGGAATTCGGTGCGGCGCGCGAGCGACATCAGCCGCCCGGTCGGGTGCTGATGCGAGGGCGTCATGAAGATGAGCCTTGGCGCGGCGATGCCCGGCATCCGCTGCATGCCCTGCTCGTCCAGCTTCATCCCCATCACGCGCGCGCCGGACGCGCGGAAGGCGGCCGCAGCGCCGGGATAGCCGGGGTCCTCGACCCAGACATCGTCGCCGGACGTGATGAGCGCAGCCGCAATCAGGGTCAGCGCGGCCTGCGCGCTCGGCAGGATCAGGATCTGGTCTGCGGTGGCGCGGACGCCCCTGCTGGCGGCGAGATAATGCGCCAGCGCCTGGCGCAGGCGCGTCCGATTGACCGGTCCAAGCTCGCGCTTGGCTGCGCGCACCGCGCTGCGACGCAGGCAGCGGGCCCACACTTCGTGCGGAAACTCCCGCGCATCTCCATGCCCCGGGCGCAAGGGTTTTAGCGGCGCCTGATAGGACATCGGCCAGTCGGTCTGCTTGAGCTTCGACGCCCAGGGCGAGAGCCGCGGCTTGCCAGAGCGGACGCTCGGTGCGACGGCACCCGCCTCTTCGTTACGGCCGCCGTCGACCGTAACCATGGGACGACGCCCGTGCGACGCCTCGAGATATCCCTCGGCGGCGAGCTGCTCGAAGGCATAAGTAACGGTGTTGCGCGAGACGCCGAGATCGCTCGCAAGCCGGCGGCTCGACGGCAGCGCGCGGCCTTTGCCGAGTCGACCGGTCGCGATCAGGTTTCGCAGCTGGCTCGTCAGTTGCGCCGTCAGCCCCTCGTCGTCGGTCCGCTTCAGCTCGATCAGGGCGGAGATCACCCCTTCCAAAACTGGCACCATATTCCTTTCCAGTCTGGCACTTTTTCAGGTGCCACTCCGGATGCTATCCGCCGGACTGGACTGCTTCAAGGATTTTGCGATGAACTCCCTCTCCTCCCGCGCGGCCGTCGGGCTGTTCCTCATCGTCGTGCTGGCCTGGGGGGTGAACTGGTCGGTGACGAAGCAACTCGTCCAGTTCCTTCCGCCGTTATGGACTTCGGCGATCAGGAGCTGGATCGCGCTGGCCGGATTGTTCGTGATCCTCGGGCTGAGCAACAATTTGATGATCCCAGAGCGGCGCGACATTCCGGTGATCCTGAGCGTCGCGCTGCTGCACATGACGGTGTTCTCGGTCCTGGTTGCGGCCGGTGTGCGCTTCCTGCCCGCGAGCAAGGCGATCGTGCTCGGCTACACCACGCCGCTCTGGGTCGCGATCGCCGCACCTCTGCTGGCGAAAGATACGCTGACCGCGCCAAAACTCGCCGGCGCCCTGCTCGGACTGATCGGCCTTGCCGTGATCCTGAACCCGACATCGATCGACTGGACCAATGGCAACGTCGTGCTCGGCGCCGGCATGGTCATCCTGGCCGCGATCTCATGGGCTGCGAACATCATCTATATCCGCGCGCATCGCTGGATCGCGTCGCCGCTCCAGCTCCTGATCTGGCAGGTGCTCGTTGCAACCATCGTGCTGACCGGATCGGCGGTGGTCACGGATGGCCTGCCGCACGCGGAATGGTCGTGGAAGCTCGTGTTGCTGTTCCTGTATTCGGGGCTGATCGGAACGGCGCTGGCCTATTGGGCGATGTCGATGGTCAACAAGAGCATCTCGGCCCTGACAACGTCGCTCGGCACCACCGGGACCCCGCTCGTTGGCATCGCCAGCGCGGCGATCCTGCTGGGCGAGCCAATCGACATGAGTCTTGCTGTCGCGGCCGGACTGATCGTCACCGGCATCGGTTTTGCGACGCTGGGCGACCGGCTGCTGCGCGGTCAGGCCACCGCGAGCGGCTGAACCCGCAGTGCACCGCGCAGGCCGGCCGTCGTGCCGAGCAGGATGCCGGCGACCGCGACGAACGAGCCCAGAGCAAGCGTCGATACGCCGGTGAGCCCCTGACCGATCGAGCAGCCGAACGCCATCACGCCGCCGATCCCCATCAGCGCGGCGCCACCGGCGGACCGCAGCATGTGGCGCGGTGAGGAATAGCCTTCGAGGTGGAAGCGGTCTGTGGCGAGCGCGGTGACGAGGCTGCCGGCGAGGACGCCGGCCACGGTGGCGATGCCGAAATTGAGCGTCAGGCCGGTCGAGAGCATGGCGTATTGCAGGCTATCGGCGATCGGCGCGACGAAGGTCAGCGAGGTCACCGGGACCGGATTGAAATCGTCGGCGCCGAGATAGCCGGTGACGAACCAGCCGCTGGCGACCAGAAGCCCGACGACGACACCGGCTGCAATCTGGCCCGGCGAACGCCGGAACGCCGGGTGCGCGAACGCAAACAGGATCAGCGCAACGGCGATTACAGCAGCGCCCAGCGCGCGCGAGACCGCTTCACCGGGACCGAGCGTCGCCAGCAGTGACGGCAGCGAATTGGCGTTGACGGTCGTTTGCGAGGCCTGAACCAGCGCAATGCGCGCCGGCGCGATCAGGCCTTTTAGCGTCATCTGCGCGGCGATGGCGAGCACGATCACGACGACGAAGGAGCGGAGATTGCCGCGGCCGAGCAGCACCAGCGCCCGCGAGCCGCAACCATTCGACAGCACCATGCCGTAGCCGAACAACAGGCCGCCCAGGAACAGCACCGGCACCGAGATGGATTGTTGCAGATAGATCGACTTGCCGAGATCGACCATGCCGCTACCGGCAAGGAATTGGCTCGCCGCAACCGCAACAGCAATCGCCATCGCAAAGGTCCGCACCAGCCGCCCGTCTCCCTCGGCCAGCCAGCCGCGCATGCCGCTCATCAGGCAGAACCCGCTGAGCAAGCCCACGGCGCCATAGATGAGCCCGATGACGAGGCCGGCAAGGATGACGAGTTGGGTGGACGAGTCCATGGTCAAGGCTTCAGGATCACGCGATCCCGCGACGAACCGGCGACCGCGACATAGGCCTCCTTGGCGCGCTCCAGCGGATAGACGGCATTCGCCTTGATCGGGAACGGCTTCAGGTGACCGCTCGCAAAGCCGGGGCCGAGGTCGCGCAGCACCGCGCCGGTTGCGGCCGAGGACAGCCCGAGCGTGTCGATGCCGACATAAGTGTGTTGCCCGCGGTAGAATTCGAGGATGTTGAACTGCACGATGCGGTCGATCGCGGCGATCAGGATCTGGCGGCCGCGCAACCCGAGCGACTTGTGCGCGGCCTGGAAATAGGGATCGCCGACGGTGTTGAAGACGATGTCGGCCCCCTTGCCGCCGGTCAGTTCGCGCACGCGCGTGGCGGCATCGGTCGCCGAGGCGTCAATCACCTCGATGGCTGCGTTGGCATGGCCCTCATAGGCTTCTGCCTTGCGCACCACGCCGATGACGCGCGCGCCCTGCCAGGTGGCGATCTGGACGGCGGCCTGACCGACCTTGCCGTTGACGCCGAACACCAGCACCGTTTCGCCGGGCTTCGGAACGCCGGCGCGGCGAAAGCCTTCCATTGCGGTGACGAAGGGCACGCCGATGCCGGCGGCCTCCTCCCAGGAGACCGTCTTCGGCTTGTCCACCACGGCGTCGGCTTCGACGACGAGATGGCTGGCGTGGGTGCCGTCGCGGCGGATGCCGAGATCTCCGGAGGAGCCGAACACCTCGCGGCCGATCGTATCGGCCGGCCCGTCAATCACCACGCCGGCATAATCGCGGCCGGGCGTGCGGGGGAAGACGGCATAGGGCATCAGCCCGGTCGCAGCCTTCACATCGGAGGGGTTGACGGCGGCGGCCCTTATCTCGATCAGGAGATCCTTCGGACCGCGCGTGAGTAGATAACGCTCGATCAGCGGCGCGATCGCCGCAGCATTATCGGCCTTGGCATTGAGGCGGACGCAACGCGCTTCGACGGTTTTGCGATCGGCTGATGACATCGAAAGACCCACGATTTCTCGCGGGCCTTGTCGCCTTTGGGCCCGGTCAAGTCAACTGCCTCCCCTCATCCTGAGGAGCCGCGCGAGCGGCGTCTCGAAGGATGCAGGCCCGCGCTGCAGCATCCGGGCCTTCATGGTTCGAGACGCGCCTTCGGCGCTCCTCAATGAGGAGCAACAGCTAGTCCTTCGGCCGCTTGTCGTAGAGGCGCTTGGCCTTGCCCAGCGAGCGCTCCAGCGTGGCGGGCGCGACCACCTGCACCCTGGAGCTGATGCCGATGGTGTTCTTGATGTGGGTGGAGATGCGGTCGGCGTGATCGACGAGCCCCCGGCCGTCCCAGCTTTCCGGCCGCGCCTCGGCGATGATGGTCAGCTCGTCCATGCGGCCTTCGCGGGTGAGTTCAAGAATGAAATGCCCGCCGCACCAGTCGGTCGCGAGCAACACCTCCTCGATCTGGGTCGGGAACAGATTGACGCCGCGCAGGATGATCATGTCGTCGGAGCGGCCCGTCACCTTCTCCATCCGCCGCATGCCCGGCCGCGCCGTGCCCGGCAGCAGCCGCGTCAGGTCGCGGGTCCGATAGCGGATCACCGGGAAGGCTTCCTTGGTCAGCGAGGTGAACACCAGCTCGCCCTTCTCGCCATCCGGCAGCACAGCGCCGGTCACGGGGTCGATCACCTCGGGGTAAAAATGGTCCTCCCAGATGTGCAGGCCATCCTTGGTCTCGATGCATTCCTGCGCGACGCCGGGGCCGATCACTTCAGAGAGGCCATAGATGTCGGTCGCGTCCATGTCGAAGGCCTCTTCGATCTCGCCGCGCATCGCGTTGGTCCAGGGCTCGGCGCCGAAGATGCCGACCTTGAGCGAGCACTGGCGCGGGTCGAGCTTCTGGCGCTTGAACTCGTCGAGGATCGCCAGCATGTAGCTCGGCGTCACCGTGATGATGTCGGGCCGGAAATCGTTGATGAGCTGCACCTGCCGCTCGGTCATGCCGCCGGAGATCGGCACCACGGTGCAACCAAGTTTCTCGGCGCCATAGTGCACGCCCAATCCGCCCGTAAACAGGCCGTAGCCATAGGCGTTGTGGATGATCATGCCGGTGCGGCCGCCGGCGGCGCGAATCGAGCGTGCCATCACCTCCGACCAGGTGTCGATGTCGCGCTGCGTATAGCCCACCACGATCGGCTTTCCCGTGGTGCCGGACGACGCATGCACGCGCACCAGCTTTTCACGCGGTACGGCGAACATGTTGAACGGATAATTGTCGCGCAGATCCGTCTTCACGGTGAACGGGAATTTCGCGAGATCAGAGAGTTCGCGAAAGTCGGACGGATGCACGCCGGCCTTGTCGAAGGCCTGGCGATAATGCGCGACGTTGTCGTAGGCATGCTTCAGCGACCAGACCAGCCGCTGCTTTTGCAGCGCCATGATCTCATCACGCGACGCGCGCTCATGAGCATCCATCTCGGCACTATAGGTGTTGCCACCTTCCTTGAGCCTCGTCAGAGCCATGCTCGTTTCCCCACATTGGTTGGTTCTTTTTATTGTTTGGTTCTTTTATTGATCTTGCGTCGGCAGCCACGTGCCGGGAATGACACGCGAATGCCCCCGGAATTCCGCAATGACGGTGTCGCCCACCCTCACGCGCACATCGTAGATGCCTGAGCGTCCGCCACGGCTGACCTCGCGCGCTTTTGCAACGAGGCGGTCACCAAGCTTGCCCGGCTTGATGAAGGTGATCTGGCCCTGTGCCGCCACGACACGTTCATTGTGCGAATTGCAGGCAAAGGCAAAGGCGGAATCGGCCAGCGTGAAGATGAAGCCGCCATGGGCGATGCGCTGGCCGTTGACCATGTCCGGCCGCACGTTCATCGCCAGCGTCGCGAAGCCCGGACCGATCTCGACGATCTCCATGCCGAGACCCTTGGAGGCATCGTCCTCCGCCCACATCGCGTCGGCGCAGGCGCGGGCAATATCCTCGGGCAACAGGTTGGCTTTGACGTTCACGCGCTTCTCCCGGCCAAATGTTTGGCCATAATGCTCTGCTGCCTGGCCATAGCTGTCAAACGTGATCGTAATCGACCACGACCCGCTCCGACGACGGCTTCGCCTGGCAGGTCAGGACGAAGCCGGCCTTCAATTCCCAGGGCTCCAGCGAATAGTTGATGTCCATCGGCGCCTCGCCCTCGACCAGCTTGGCGCGGCAGGTCGAGCACATGCCGCCCTTGCAGGCGAAGGGCAGATCGACGCCGGCGCGCAGCGCGGCATCGAGGATCGCCTCGTCCTCGGCAACCGGAACGTCGCGACGCTTGCCGTCGATGATCAGCGAGGCGATCGCCTTCGGCGGCGCGTCGGGTGCAACGATCTTCTTCGGTCGCGGCTTGCCGCCGAATTCGGAGACGAAGCGCTCGACGTGGATGCGCTCCTCCGCGATGCCGATATCCCTGCAAGTCGCCTCGATATCCTCGCTCATGCCAAGGGGGCCGCATATGAAGACATGATCGACGCTTGCCGCCGGCACCAGGGAGCGCAGCAGCACCCTCACCTTGTCGCCGTCGAGCCGGCCATGCAGGATCGGGATGTCCTGCTCCTCGCCGGAGATGACGTGGAAGATCGAGAGGCGATCGATGAAGCGATCCTTGAGCTCCTCGAGCGCCTCCAGGAACATGATGTTGTCGGTGGCGCGGTTGCCGTAGAACAGGAAGAAGCGGCTGTCCGGCTCGCGCGCGAGCACGCCCTTGACGATCGACAGGATCGGCGTGATGCCGGAGCCTGCGGCAAAGCCGACATGGATGCGTCCGCTATCTGCCGGCGGGATCACGCCGAAGCGTCCGGTCGGCGTCATGACGTCGAGCTCGTCGCCGCATTTGAGTTCGTCCGCCGCCCAGTTCGAAAATGCTCCGCCGTCGACCTTCTTCACGGCAATGCGGATCTCGCCATCATCAGGACCCGAGCAGATCGAATAGGAGCGCCGGACTTCCTCGCCATCCAGCATGGTGCGGAGCGTGAGGTACTGGCCGGGCGCGAAAGCGTAATCGCCCGCGAGTTCGCCGGGGACTGCAAAGGTCATCGACACGGCGTCGGCCGCCTCGCGGCGGAGGTCGTTGACGGTCAGGCGATGAAAGCGCGGTGCCGCTGCGGACATGATCAATGACACTTGAAATAATCGAAGGGTTCGCGGCAGGCCTTGCAGCGCCACAGCGCCTTGCAGGAGGTCGAGCCGAATTCGGACAGTAGCTCGGCCTTGTCAGAGCCGCATTGCGGGCACGCGACGGCTTGCTCGCCGAACAGCGCGCGGCGTGAGCTTGACGCCTGCGGTGGCGCGATGCCGTAGGCGTGCAGCTTCCGGCGCCCCTCCTCGCTCATCCAGTCGGTGGTCCAGGCCGGCGACAGCACGGTGCGGACCTTCGGCTGGCGAAAACCGGCGCGTTCCAACGCAAGCTCGATTTCGAACGCGATCATGTTCATGGCCGGGCAGCCCGAGTAAGTCGGGGTGATCGCGACCTCGACATGATCGCCGTCGAGAACGACGTCGCGCAGCACACCGAGATCGGCGATGGTCAGCACTGGAATTTCGGGGTCAACGACGCCCGCCGCGGCGTCCCAGGCGCGCCGGCGCAGCTCACTGTCGCGCTCCAGCACCGTCACCATGTCTGCCCCGGAAAAGTACGCTGCATCGATTGAAGCTCGGACAGGAGATGACCGAGATGCTCGCTGTGCCGGCCCGCGCGGCCGCCCTGCTGCATCCAGTCATTTTGCGGCAGCGTGAGTGTTGCTTCGCTGACGACATCGGAGAGCGTCGTCAGCCAGCGACCGCGCAAGCTGCCGGGATCAATCGCGATACCGGCATGGATCAGGGCGCGTTCTCCGTCATCGACGGCGAACATCTCACCGGTGAAGGCCCAGAGGTGATCGATCGCGGCCTGCGCCCTGGCGTGGCTCTCACCGGTGCCGTCGCCGAGCCGAATGATCCATTCCGAGGCGTGGCGCAGATGATAAGCGCTCTCCTTCTCGGACTTGGCGGCAATGGCCGCGAGCGTCGTATCGCGCGAGGCCATCATCGCGCGCCAATAGAGGTCGGCAAAGGCGGAATAGAAGAACTGCCGCGCCAGGGTCTGGGCGAAATCGCCGTTCGGCTGCTCGACCAGCAGCAGGTTGCGGTACTGCCTGACGTCGCGCAAATAGGCGAGCTTGTCCTCGTTGTTGTCCTTGCCTTCGGCTTTGGCTGCGTAGGTGTAGAGTTCACGCGCCTGGCCGATCAGATCGAGCGCGATGTTGGAGAGCGCCATGTCCTCTTCCAGCATCGGCGCATGTCCGCACCATTCCGACAGACGATGACCGAGAATGAGCGCATCGTCGGCGCGGCGTAGCGCGTAGAGCACCAGCGGTGTTTCCGCGACCTGGATGTTGGCCACAAGCATCACATGTGCCCCACTTCCTCAGGCACCTCGTAGAACGTCGGATGCCGGTAGATCTTCGATTCCGCCGGCTCGAACATCATGCCCTTCTCGGCGGGATCGCTCGCGGTGATCGCGGTCGACGGCACGACCCAGATCGACAGGCCCTCGCCGCGGCGGGTGTAGATGTCGCGCGCGGCCTGCAGCGCCATGGTGGCGTCATTCGCATGCAGCGAGCCGACATGCTTGTGCGCGAGCCCGTTGCGGCTGCGAATAAAGACTTCCCACAGCGGTGTGTTCGGCGTGGCCATCGTGATCTCCTTATTCCGCGGCTTGTGCGGTCTGACGCTGCGCACGCTTTGCGGCATAGCTGGCTGCCGCCTCGCGCACCCAGGCGCCCTCATCGTGCGCCTTGCGACGCGCTGCAAGCCGATCGCGGTTGCACGGGCCGTTGCCGGCGAGCACCTGCTTGAATTCAGTCCAGTCGATCTCGCTGTAGCGCCAGTGCCCTTCGGCGTCCTGCGTCATGCCGGGATCGGGGATGGCGAGGCCGAGATATTGCGCCTGCGGCACGGTGGCATCGACGAACTTCTGGCGCAGCTCGTCATTGGAGAAGCGCTTGATCTTCCACTTCGTCGACGTGTCGCTGTGCTGGCTCGTGGCATCAGGCGGGCCGAACATCATCAGCACCGGCCACCACCACCTGTTCAGCGCATCCTGTGCCATCGCCTTCTGCTCATCCGAGCCGCGGCACAGCGTTAGCATGATCTCGTAGCCCTGGCGCTGGTGGAAGGACTCCTCCTTGCAGACGCGGATCATCGCGCGCGCATAAGGGCCATAGGAGCAGCGACACAGCGGGATCTGGTTCATGATCGCGGCGCCGTCGACCAGCCAGCCGATGGTGCCGATATCGGCCCAGGTCAGCGTCGGATAGTTGAAGATCGAGGAATATTTGGCCATGCCGGCAAGCATGGCGTCGACCAGCTCTTCGCGCGACGTGCCGAGCGTTTCGGCGGCGGCGTAGAGATAGAGTCCGTGGCCGCACTCGTCCTGCACCTTGGCGAGCAGCGCGGCCTTGCGGCGCAGGGTCGGCGCGCGCGTGATCCAGTTGCCTTCGGGCAGCATGCCGACGATTTCGGAATGGGCGTGCTGGGAGATCTGGCGGGTGAGCGTCTTGCGATAGGCCGCCGGCATCCAGTCGTTCGGCTCGATGCGCTCCTCGGCATCAATGCGGGCCTGGAACTCCGCAGCCTTGGCCGCGTCCTCAAGACCGCGATCGTCGGTCTCGGCCGTGTTCAGCGCCTGGGTATACATGCGCATCCTCCCGTTTATTGGGAGGCAATATATAACATAAATTACTTCATGCAAGATATTTCTGTAACATATATATATATATCAGGCCCCGAACCTCCGCTCCAGGAGCTTTCGAGCCGGCGGCAGTGGCCCCTTTTCATTGGTTCCATGGCTATCAAGCCATTGTTCAGACGGCGCAAGCAGCGCGCGATAGACCTCGCCGCAGAGTTCACGTGCTGCCCTGCCAGGCCAGTCGCCCGGCAGTAAGCTCTCGGGCAGCAGCGGATCGCGCAACACGACGCGGCGGTAGTAGTGGATCAACAGGATGCGCGCGGTGAAGGCGTCGGCCTCGGACAGATCCGCACCGCGCGCGATGGCGGCACGGAACGGCTCGAACGTCTTCATGAATTTCAGATAGGCGTCGGCGGTGCGGTCCAACGGCCAGCTCGCGCTGAGCAGACGGCGGCCACTGTCATCCTCAGCCGAGACTTCAAGACGGATCGCTCCGGCAGCCTCATCCGGCACCGGCACGCCTGATGGCGCGACCCACACGCCGGGCAGCGGACTGCCGAAGCCGGCGTTGCGCAGCGCTTCGCGCGAGACGTCGCGATCCTCGCCATTGCCGATCAGGAGCAGCTCGAAGCGCCCGGTCCAGTCCGACGATGGCGGATCGTAGATGTGGCGCGCGGCGGCCTCGAAGGTCTGACTTCCTTTGTCGGCCAGGCGATAAAAACTGTTACGGCCAACCTTTTCGCGCATCAGCCAACCATCGGCAGCAAGGCGCGACATCGCGGTGCGGACCACGCCGGCATCGATGTCCAGGCTCGCGAAGAACTCCAACAGCGTGCCGAGCCACACCGAGCCGCCGCGCGGCACGATGGCGTCGCCAAACACGGTGATGACGATGGAGCCCGTGCGTGACGGCTCACGCTTGAGCAGGTCGATGATGCGGGACAATGGATGCGCCATGCGCGAGGCATAGCGCGTTTGGTGCGGGCGCGACAATGGACGGGCGCGACGCTTTCGCGGGCACCGTACGTTCTTCCCCCTCTCCCCGTCTTACGGGGAGAGGGTCGGGGTGAGGGGCTGCATCAGCAAACTCAGTGATAGACGGACTCGCGGAGAGTCCCCCTCACCCGGATCGCATCTCCGATGCGATCCGACCTCTCCCCGCAAGCGGGGCGAGGTGAAGAAGCGCTTACCGATGCGGATCGGGATAGACCATGCTGCGCCAGCCGCTGCGGTCGAACGGCCGCCACTGGCCTTCCTTCTGCGCGAGGCGGTCGGCGACCGCGTAGACGGCGGCGGGATGATGGCCCATACCGCAATGGCTACTCTCGACCTCGATGCTTTCGGTCTGCGCGCCCGTCTTCTCCATACAGCCCTGCCAGGCGCAGACGCCGTCGGTGCGGCTGAAGATGGCGGTGGTCGGCACCGGCGGCGGGACTGCGAGCTCGCCGCCGAATTGCGGATCGACCTCGTCGGACTTCCGCCCGCTCGCCCATTCATAAACGCGCCAGGCATTGGTCGAACGGGGATCGCCAGCGAAGGGGCTGCCGAGCGTGATCACCTGGCGCACGCGCGCCGGCATCATCTTGGCGAGCTGGCGCGCATAGAGACCGCCGAGGCTCCAGCCGACAAGGCTGATCTTACAGCCATGCTTGTCGCTGAGCTCCTGCACGAGATCGACCATCGCATGCTGCACGCCCTCGCGCAGGCCGTAGTTGCGGCCCTGGCGCCAACCGCTTGCCGCGTAGCCCTTGCTGGTCAGAAACGAGCGCAGCGCGCGCGTCGACGCGTCGGAGGCCACGAGGCCCGGGAACACCAGCACCGGATGCCCATCGCCGCGGGGCGCAAGGCTCAGCAGCGGTAGCGCGCCGAGGAATGCGCCGAACTCGTGGATCGCACGCCCTTCCAGGAACATCAGGGTACGGGACGGCGGACGCAGCGTCTGGGCAGTAGCGGTCATCAATGGTCCCCTGGGCAGAATTGCTGAAAAGGCTACCGGTTGCGATGCCGGCAAATGGGTATGAATTCCAACAGTCCGGCTTCTTGAACGTTCCGCAACGCAGCATGAATCAGCTAGGCGACCGGTTCCGAACATTCAAGCGGGTGAAGCCCAAGGCGACAATAGGCCCGCGCGTGAATGCCAGCGTCAGTGACGCAAAAGTCACAACCAGCGAAGCAGGAATTCTACGGAGTAGAGCGCAAGACCTGCGAGCCCGCCGATCAGCGAGCCGTTGAAGCGAATGTATTGCAGGTCGCGGCCTATGTTGATTTCAATCAGCGAAATCAGCTGCGCCATATCCCACGCCTTGACCTGGTCGGAAATGAAGGTCGAGACACCGCTCTTCTGATCCGCAACGAAGCTGCGCAGCACTGCCACCAGGCCCTTGTTGATCTCGCCGCGGAGCTCGGCATCGCCAGCGAGCGCCTCGCCCGCGGCGACGAACATGCCGGCAAGATGATGCTGCAGCACCTGCGTCTCGCCGCTCGCGCTGCGCTCGATGAAGGAGCGCATGTTGGCCCAGACGGTGCGGGCGAGATCGGCAAGCTCGGGCCGGGCGAGCAGATCGCGCTTCAATCCGTCGATACGATCGATATAGGCCTGATCGGTGCCGAGCCGATCGACGAAGCCCAGCACCATGCGATCGAATTCGCCGCGAAACGGATGTTTGGGATCGCTGCGCACCTCATTGAAGAAAGCGGTGGCGGACGCCACGATCTTGTTCACCAGAAACTTGTCGGCGCGATAGAGCCTGAGCAGGGTCGGCAACTCCGCGCGCACCTTCTCGCGGATCATCGCCATGGTCTCGTTCTGGTTCAGTGTCTCGTGCATCACGCGCAAGAGATCATCGAACAGGATCTGATGCCGCCCCTCCGCGACGAAGCCGCGCAGCGTGCCGGCCGCGAGCGGCGCAAGGTCGATCGCCTGGAGCTGCGAGGACATGCGGCGAATGATGAAGGTCATCAGACCCGAGCTTTCCGTCGCGGAGACGGCCTCCGGCAGCAGGCGCAGCGCGAAACGCGCGAGATCATCGCTGCGTTTGCGGTCGCGCAGCCAGTCGGCGACGAAAGAGCCGAAATCGATCTCCCTCAGCTTGGCCTCGACGGGGCCGGCCTCGAGGAAATGCACCTGGATGAACTCGCCGAGCTTGTCGGCGATTCGGGCCTGATTGCTCTGAATGATCGCGGTGTGCGGGATCGGAAGGCCGAGCGGCCGCTTGAACAGCGCGACCACCGCGTACCAGTCGGCGAGCCCGCCGATGGTCGCCGCTTCCGCGAAGGCCGCGATGAAGCCGAACACGGGATGCACTGGCAGAAGCCATTTCGCGACGACGAACAGGGCAAGCGTCGAGGCCAGCACCAGCGTCGCCAGTGCTTTCACGCGGCGAAGCTCCGCCGCGCGTTCGGCGTCACCGGGGGTGTCGAAGGAGAAGGTGGCGGGCGGGGTCATCACTGCATCACCCTACTCGTCATTGCGAGCGAAGCGAAGCAATCCAGAGTCTTTCCACGGAGACGAACTGGATTGCTTCGCTTCGCTTCGCTCGCAATGACGGCAGCGCAAAAAACAAAGGCCCGCCGAAGCGGGCCTCAAATTTAAGTTTGTACTCAGGGCGCCGTATCAAGCGGTCTTGGTGTAGACGTTGGCAAAGTTGTCCTGAGCGGACTTCGCACCGTTGGCAGCGAGCTTGCCGACATAGTCGGCGGTCGCCTTGGCGCGCGAGACGAAGACTTCGCCGCGGGCGCGGAGCAGGCTCGACTGGATCTCGACGGCTTCGCTGATCGACTTGGCGGATGCGAGCTTGTCGATGCCCGAGAAGAACGCCTCGGCGTCCTCGTAGATCGCCTGCTGGATGTTGCGGCTGATCTTGCCGGCCTCGGTAACGGACTCGGTCACCGCGTTCTCGACGGCGGCGGTCACGCGCTCGGAGCCAGCGAACACCTCGGCAGCACGGTCCTTGGCGGTGTTGGCGGACTTCTTGACGAACTCGCGGGCGGCCTCGGGAACTTCCAGGTTCTGGATGTTCTTGAAAGCGTCCTTGAAGCCCTCGAAGGCAGTGTTGGTTTCGGTGGTCATGGGGTTCTCTCCATCCTCATTGGGTTGAGCTATGGGCTCACCCCGTCCTCATTGGCCCGGGGCACGGCTTACATGACATAATTAATGGTGCGATGCAATATTCGTATTGCACTGCGATATCACGACATCGTGAACAGTCTTAATGGGAGGCAATTTGGCGCCTCCCTGGCCAGGCGGGTTCCCGGAGAACGAACCGGCCGCGCCTAATGCTGGACGGCACTTTTAGTGCTGGACGGCGCCTGGCAACCCATAAGCCTCCATCTGGGCCTGCACCTGCTCAATATTGTGCCCGAGCACGACGATGTCATGGGTCTTGCCGTCAACGTCCCTGACATGGTCCCGCAGCAGGGCCTCGGCCTTGAAGCCGAGGCTCTCGAACAGGGCGATCGCCGCCTGCTGGTCGACTGTCATCTGGACCGAAAGCTTTTCCAGGCCGGCGCCGAGCGCGAGCGCAAAGGTCTCCTGCGACAGCGCCCGTCCGACCCCCTTCCCGCGCACGTCGAGGGAAACAACCATCCGGATCTCGCCGACATGGGGCGACCAGGAGTGCGGGTCGCGCACCAGCGTGCCACAGCCGACGACCTTGCCGTCCCTGACTGCGAGCAGGCTGGTAATCGCGCCGCGCTCGATCTCCTTGACCCAGGCCGAGAGCACCTTCGGCTCGCTGATGTTGCGCGGCAGGAACAACAGATCATGGGTCGGCAGGCCCTTGCCGAAGGCCAGCATCGCGGCCTCGTCCGCAGGCGACATCAGGCGGATCTCGATATCGCCGGCGTCGGTCTTGACCTGACGCGGATAGGAACGCTGCTCGCTCATGTCGATCTCTTCCCCAGCCAGGAGTCCAGTTTCGGCCACAGCCGCTTCACCGCGTTGGCGCCGGCGACCAGCGAGACGTGACCGCCCTTCAGCATCACCTCTTCCTTGTCCTCGGACCCGATCTTGGCGATCAGGTGTTTTGCGGCGTCATAGGGCACGATGTGATCGTGCTCGGCGACCGCATGCAGGAACGGCACCTTGATGTCTTCGAGCTTCGCCGCGCGGCCGCCGACCGACATGGTGTCGTTGAACAGCTTGTTGTCCCACATCAGATCCTTGGTGATGGCGCGGAAATACTCACCCGCAAGCGGCAGCGTGTCGGTCGCCCAGCGGTCGAACATGCGGTACGACTTCACGAACTCATCGTTCCAGATGTTTTCCCAGAGCTGGATCTGGCTCACCGTGCGCGAGGCCGGCCGCAGCATCTCGAACGAGGACAGGATCATCTCCGGCGGCACGTTGCCGACGCTGTCGACGAGACGGTCGACGTCGAAATAGCGGCGGTCGGAGAAATTCGAGAACAGCTTCATCTCGCGAAAGTCGATCGGCGTGGTGAAGCAGATCAGGTTCTTCATCGGCCCGTCCTTGTGGATCGAGCCGTAGAGCAGCGACAGCACGCCGCCGAAGCAATAGCCGATCACGGAGACGTCCTGCTCGCCGGAATCCGCTTGCACGCGGCGGACGCAATCCGGGATGAAGTCGAGGACATAGTCCTCCATGCGCAGGCTCTTCTCCTCCGGTCGCGGCGCGCTCCAGTCCAGCATGTAGACGTCGTAGCCGCGCTTGAGCAGGAACTCGATGAAGCTCTGACCAGGCACGAGATCGAGGATGTAGCCGCGATTGGTGGTCGCCATCACGATCAAGACCGGCACGCGGTAGATCTCGTCGGACATCGGCCGGTAGTGATAGAGGCTCATGGTGCCGCGCGAATGCAGCACGTCCTTTGGCGTCGAGCCGAGCGAAGGGCCCGAAGTCGAGAAATATTCGACGCCCTTGATGCTGCGCTGGATGGCCCGCTGCACCTCGGACTGGATGCGATCCGGGATCGATGCGAAATCTAGTCCGGTGGCTGCATTCATGTCTGCTCTCCGCCCTCGGACGGCGGGCGCTTGGTGCGCGGCGGTCGCAATGCCGTATCGAAGCCCTGGGATACGCCGGAACCTGCCGCCATCTGGCTCAGCATCCACTTGATCTCACCGATCTGGCCTTCGATGGCTTGCAACCGTTCGGCAAGGCCAGTGACCTGCTCGCGGCTGGGCAGGTTCATGGAGACCAGATATTTTTCCATGAGCTCGCCGACCTGCTTCTGAGCACCTGCAGCAACGCCACCGGCCCGATTCATCGCTTGTGAAAACTCGGGCGACGACATGGCCTGGTTGGCGAAGGAGTTGAACCCCTTCTCCATCTCGCCCATCATCTTCTGCCACACGGCGACGGGGTCGTTGATCTTGTCGGTCATCGGCGTCCTCCTGGTATCGAGAGCTGCGATGCCCTTCTTTTTGGCCATACCACACCGTTGCGCGATGCCGGTCAACCGGCAGGTCGCTCAGTGCGACGCACACGGCTTCTTTGCGGCGTGAAACCATGCGATACACGATGGATCAGAAGCCAAGGGAACGCGCCCGTGACCACCCATCAGCCGCCCCAGACCATCCGCGCCAACGGCATCGCCATCTGCTACGAGATTTTCGGCAACGACAACGCCGAGCCGCTGCTGCTGATCATGGGGCTCGGGGCGCAGATGATCCACTGGGACGATGCGTTCTGCGAGCAGCTCGCCGCGCATGGCTTTCGCGTGATCCGCTTCGACAATCGCGACATCGGCAAGTCGAGCCATCTGACGGGCGGCAAACGCCTGACGCCGCTCGAGCTGCTGAAGCTGCGCTTTCTCAGGATTCCCGTCGCCGCGACCTACAAGTTGATCGACATGGCGAAGGACACGGTCGGCCTGATGGATGCGCTCGGCATCAAGTCCGCGCATCTGGTCGGTGCCTCTATGGGCGGCATGATCGCGCAGGAGGTGACGCTGTCGTTTCCAGAGCGCGTGCGCTCGCTCACCTCGATCATGTCGACGACAGGCAATCCGCGCGTGCCGCCGCCGACACGCGAGGCCTCCGCGATGCTGATGGCACCGCCGCCACGCAGCAAGGAGGAGTTCATCGTCCGCTTCGGCGAGACCTGGAAGGTGCTGCGCGCCGGGTCCTTTCCGGAAGAGGAAGCGCTCGACCCTGATCGTGCCGAGCGCGTGTTCGCACGCGGCCTCAATCCGGCCGGCGTCGGCCGCCAGCTCCGCGCCGTACTCGCCTCCGGCAGCCGCAAGGAGCGGCTGCATGGCGTGAAAACACCGACGCTGGTCATTCACGGCACCGTCGATCCGCTGGTGCGTCCCGAAGGCGGCAAGGACACCGCAGAGTCGATTCCCGGCGCAAAGCTGTTGATGATCGACGGCATGGGCCATGCGCTGCCGATGCGCTTCTGGCCCGAGATCATCCGCGCCATCGACAAGCACGCTCATGGGGCAGCGGCGCAGGCGGCGTAAACGCGACCGGTCTCCTCGCGGTGACCATGTGAGCTTCCGGTTACTCTCTTAACGCAAGCCGGCGCGAAAGCTATACAGGCCTTCCTCAATCGCAAGACAGAGGCTGCGGCCTCTCGGAGCTCACATGCATCTCATCGTCCGGTCCGTCGCAATGATTGCGGCTTTCATGCTGTCCCTCGGCAACGGCGCTGCGCTGGCCGCCAGCGCGCAGGAAGAAGCCAACCGCGCCGCCGTGCTGGCCTTCTACGAGAAGGGCCTCAACCAGAAGGACGCCGACGCTGCCCTCGCCTATGTCGGCAACCGTTATGTCCAGCACAACCCAAACGCGCCCGATGGTCCGGACGGCTTTCGCAAGTTCATCGGCTTCCTGCGCGAAAAGTTCCCGAACTCGCACAGCGAGATCAAGCGCTCATTCGTCGATGGCGACTTCGTCATCCTGCACGTTCACTCCGTTCGCGAGCCCGGCAGCAGGGGCCGCGCGATCGTGGATATCTTCAAGCTGGAGAACGGCAAGATCGTCGAGCACTGGGACGTCGTTCAGGACATCCCGGAAAATCCGGCGAACAACAATACGATGTTCTAGAGCCGTAGCCCGGATGGAGCGCAGCGTAATCCGGGACCACTCTTTGCGGATCGACCGCCCCGGATTTCGCTTCGCTCCATCCGGGCTACAAATCGCCGCCTAGTTCTTCCTCGCCATCCAGATCACATGGCGCGCGGCGCCGCCTCGTCCGGTAGCGCGCACATTGACTTCGTTCACATCGAAGCCGGCGCTGCCAAGGCGCTTGGTGAAGGCCGGGTTGGGCCCCGACGACCAGACGGCGAGCACGCCGCCCGGCCGCAGTGCCGTCTTCGCCGCCTTCAACCCGCTCGCATTGTAGAGTGCGTCATTGCCCTTCCGGGTCAGCCCCTCCGGCCCGTTGTCGACGTCGAGCAGAATGGCGTCGAAGGCCGACCGCTGCGCGCGGATGATTTCGCCGACATCGGTTTCCCGGATCTTCACCCTGACATCGTCGAGGCTGTCGCCGAAGACCTCCGCCATCGGGCCCCGAGCCCAGGCGACCACTGCCGGCACGAGCTCGGAGACCACGATCTTCGCCCTGCTCCCGAGCACAGTGAGCGCCGCGCGCAGCGTAAAGCCCATCCCGAGACCTCCGATGAGGACAACGGGCTTTGCGACCTTCTCGATCTGCTTCGCCGCCAGTGTCGCGAGCGCGGCCTCAGAGCCCGACAGGCGGTTGTTCATCAGCTCGTTGGTGCCGAGCTTGATGGAGAACTCCTTGCCGCGCCGCATCAGGCGGAGCTCTTCGTCGGAGCCGGGGATTTTGGCGGTGTCGATCTTTTCCCAGGGAATCATGCGAGAGCTTTAGCACGATCGGACGACAATCACCCTCCCGCCCAGACGTCCAGCACATACCGGTTCTTCGCGCCCATCTCCTCGATCCAGCGCGCAGCCGTGGCGGCATCGCTGCCGCTCTTCTCGCGATGGATCGCGACGAGCGCGGCCTTCACGTCGGGCTCCATCTTGCCGCCATCGCCGCAGACATAGATGATCGCGCCCTGCTCGATCAGCGGCCAGACCCTGTCCTTCTGTGCGGCAAGCATGTGCTGCACATAGGTCTTCGGTCCATCTGCACGCGAGAATGCCGTGAAGAGCTCGGTGATGCCGCTTGCCGCCAGCCCCTTCAGCTCCTCCGCGTAGAGAAAATCCTGGTCGGGATGGCGGCAGCCGAAGAACAGCATGGCCGGACCGAGGGCGGCGCCTTTCGCCTTGCGCGCGACGCGCTCCTGGAGGAAGCCGCGGAACGGCGCCAGTCCGGTGCCCGGGCCGATCATGATGATCGGCACCGATGACTCATCCGGGAGCCGGAAGCCGGCCTTGGTCTCGCGCACGGTGGCATAGACCGCATCGCCCGCGCGGCGATTGGAGAGATAGTTCGAGCAGATGCCCTTGTAGACACCGCGTCCGGAGGCAGCCGGCCCTTCGACCACGCCGACCGTGACGCTGCACCGCGCCGGGTCCACCGACGGCGAAGAGGAGATTGAGTAGTAACGCGGCGCCAGCAGCGAGAGCATTTCCAGATAAACGTGGAACGGCAGTTCGCAGGCCGGATATTCGAGCAACATGTCGAACACCGATTTGCGCCTGGCCAGAATCTCGGTGCGATAACGCTCGAGCGGCTCGGCCTCCTCGCCAACAAAGACCAGCAGCTTCGGCTTGGTGACCGGGCAGCGGGTGTGCTCGGCCATGATCTGGATCTGCTTCCGTGTCGCCACCTGCTGCAGCTCGACGAACTCGCTGAGCAGGCGTCCGACCGAGACGGCATCGCCGACCGGCAGCTGCGCGCGCCGGCCCTCGGCGACCTGAAGCCTGATCTGGTCAGCCGGCAGGAAGCCGAAGCGGCGGGCAACCGAATCCACCAGCGTCGGATCGTTGCGCGGAACGACGCTTAAGTGATCGCCGACCCGATAGGTGATGTTGGACGGCAGCTGCACCTCGATATGGCGCGTCGAACGCTCGGACGGATTGGCGCCAGACTTGTTCTGAAGTTCGTCATTGACCAGCACCTTCATCGCGACGGCACCGCCCTGCGCGACGATGGTGTTGACGGCGGTTACTGCGACAGGCTCGATCGCATAGAGCGGATCGTCCTCCGCGGTGCGGGTGAAATTCCAGTCGATGCCGAATTCCTGGGTCGCGACCTGGGCGGCCGCCGGGAACCATTTCTGGAACTGGCCGTCGAGATCGCTGCGCGCATCGCCTTCGCCGCGCGGATAGACCGCGCGCGCACCATGTTTCGACAATTGCTCGTCGATGAAGCGCGGTACCGATTGATAGGTCGCCGCCCAATCGCTGTTGCCGCAGCCGAACACGGCGTAGCGCACATTGGCAAAGGCATCCTTCGGCAGATCGTCGCCGAGCCATTTGACGAATTGCGTCGCGTTGTCAGGCGGCGCACCGTTATAGGAGGCGCAGATGATCAGCACGCCGCCCTCGTGCGGCAGCTTGCCGACGTAATCGTCGAGCGGTCCGAGATGCACGGCAAAGCCGTTGATCTCGGCAAGGTCGGCCATGCGCGTCGCGAGCTCCTCGGCCGTGCCGAGGTTGGAGCCGTATAGCACCAGCATCGGCGTATTGTGGCCGGGCCGCGTCGTCGGCTTACGAGGCGCCCGCGGGCCCGAGGACGCAGCCGCGACAGGGCCGCCATAGGCGCCGCGCTCGCGATCGGCGCGCGGACGTACCTTGATCTTGAAGCCTTCCGGCTTCATCGTCAGCGTTTCCTTCAGAAGCATCTGATAGCGCTGGTGGTCGATCAGCTTGAAGCGCTGGAGGATCATGCCGAGCGCGAGCGCGGCTTCGTGCATGGCGAAGCCGCGTCCGATGCAGGCACGCTGGCCGTTGCCGAACGGCTTCCAGGCATTGACCGGTCGTTTGGCTTCCGCCTCGCGGCTGAAATTCTCGGGATTGAACGCGTCGGGATTTGGACCCCAGACCGAGGGATCGCGATGCAGCGCCGTCACCAGGATGGTGATGAAGGTGCCCTTCCTGAGCCTGTAGTTGCCGCCGCCGACGGTCTCGTCGTTCAGCGGCGAGATGCCATAGGCCGGCGCCGGCGGCCACAGCCGCAGCGCTTCCTTGAGGATCTGCGTGATGTAGGTGAGCTGCGTCACCTGCTGGTAGGTCGGCTTCGCATTGACGTCGGGGCCGAAGACGCGGTCGACCTCGTCATAGGCCTTCTTGAGAATGTCCGGGTGCTTGAGCAGAGCGTAGAGCGTGTAGGACAGCAGGCCGCTGGTGGTCTCGTGGCCCGCGATCAGGAACGTGTTGATCTGGTAGCGGATGTTGATGTCGTCAAGCTGCTCGCCGGTCGAGCGGTCGACGCCGGTCATCATCGCGGCGAGCATGTCCTTCTTGTCGTCGATCCCTTCCGCGCTCTTGCGGCGCTCGGCGATGATCTCGTCGACCATCTTGTTCATGAAGGCGACGTCCTCGGCGAGCGTCTTGCGCCGCTTCTGCATCCAGAGCTGCTCGAACGGCAGGCCGCGCGTCATCATGATGGTTTCGAGCGAGCGCACCAGCGACTCGACGAAGGGATGGTAGTCGCGCCGGTAGAAGGAATTGAAGCGGTACTCGAAGCCGCACAGGCCGATCGTGTCCAGCGTCAGCGCGGTCATGTCATGGACGACGTCGATCTCGTCGTCGGCGTTGAGCCGTTCCCATTTGTTGACGAGCTGCTCGGCGATATCGACCATGCTCGGGTGATAGGACTGCATGGCGCGGTTGCCGAACGGTTGGAGCAGGATGTTGTGCGCCTTGCTCCAGTTCGGCTCGCGGGTGTCGGCCGTGAAAAGGCCGTCGCCGCCGACCGCGCGCACGCGGCGCAGCGCACCACGCACCGTCTTGTCGAAGCGCTTCTCGTCGGAGAGCTCGTCGACGAGATCGTGGCCGGAGACGACGACGATCGGCGAGCCCATCATGTCGAGCCAGAAGATCGGCCCGAGTTCCTTGGCGAGCCGGGTCAGGTGCTGCACCGGCGCGGCCGAATCCAGCGACAGCATGTTGCCGACCACCGGCTTGGTCGGCGGCTGCGGAATCGGGTCCAGACGGTTCTTGGATGACATTTAAATGTAGTCCCCCTGCCTCAATGTTCGTCATTGCGAGCGAAGCGAAGCAATCCAGAATATATCCGCGGAGGCAGTCTGGATTGCTTCGTCGCTTCGCTCCTCGCAATGACGAGTTCGCAACGACGAGCGCTAACCAAACCGCCTTCTACGCCATTCGATCAACTTGGCGCTGACCTCTTCCGGCTTCTCCTGCTGCGTCCAATGGCCGCTGTCGCGGACCAGATATTTTTCGAGATCGGGAATCAGCTTGTCCATGCCGTCGGCGGAAGACGGCGGCAATACCGCGTCGTTCTCGGCCATGATCATCAGCGACGGCACGCGCACCGTATGATCGAGCCCTTCGGCGCGCGTCCAGTTGCGCGACATGTTGCGGTACCAGTTGATGCCGCCGGTGAAGCCCGTTCGAGTGAAATTGTCGACGAACACCTTTTTCTCTTCCGGCGACAGGATCGGCGTGCGCGGATCGTGCTTCGCGTCGTAAGCCGCAATCATCTGCGGAAACGCCAGATTCACCCGCGGAGAAGCGCCCACGCCGGCAATCACTTCTTCTGCTGGCGCATCGGGCGGGCGCGGCGCCGGCTTGCGCATGAACGCATCGAATGTCTGTTCGACGCGGCTGCCGAAGATCCTGTCGGGTTCACGCGCCGGATCCTGGAACTGCACGATGTACATCTTGTCGCCGAAGCGAGCGCGCAGCAGCTCGATCGGATCGGCCCAGGCACGGTTGGTATGAGGCGTGTTGATGCCGACCACCCCCGCAACCCGGTCGATGTGCCGCAGCGGCATCTGCCAGACGATGAAGCCGCCCCAGTCGTGACCGACGAAGATGGCCTTGTCGATCTGGAGATGATCGAGGAGCCCGACGAGGTCGCCGGTCAGATGTTCGATGTCGTAGGCCTCGACCGGCTCGGGCCGGTCGGTCGCGCCGTAGCCGCGCTGGTCCGGCGCGATCACCCGGATGCCGGCCTCGCTCAGCGCCTTGATCTGGTGACGCCAGGAGAAGGCGAGTTCCGGCCAACCGTGGCACAGCACCATCGGCGGCTTGTCGCTGACCGGGCCCGCCTCGTAGTAGCCCATGCGGATTCCGTTCGTCTGCACGAACTTGAGCGGTGGCATCTCAATCATCGCAATATTCCTACTCTGCGGCGCCCTTGACGTCGGCCGCCGGCGGCGCGTAGGCCGCCTCCAGCGCGGCGAACTCCTCCGGCAGCATGTCGCACATCACCTGCACGTGCGGAATGATGTTGGCGCCGACGATGAAGCCGAAGTCGAGCTGGTCGCGATAGCTCTGCACGGTGATGTTGAGCGCCTGTCCATGCGTCGAGATCGACACCGGGAAGATGTGCAACAGCTCCGCGCCGGCGGCATAGAGCGTCTGCCGCGGCCCCGGCACGTTGGACACCGTGATGTTGGCCGCCGGCGGCAGCACATCCGACAGGTTCGAGCGGCTGTAGAGCAGCGCCAGAACCTGCACCATCATCGGCGCACCCAGCATCGAGATGTTGGAAATCTGCGGCATCAGGGCCCGCAACGGATGCGACATCTCCTTGGACTTGGTCGACTGCGCGATGATCGCCTCCAGCCGCGCCTTGGGATCGTCGATATTGGTCGCGATCGAGCAGATCATGCCGAACACCTGGTTGTTGGCCTCGGTGTTGCCTTCCTCGCGCAGCGAGATCGGCACGGCGGCGGTCAGCGATTTCGCCGGCAGCGTGCCATATTGCTGGAGGTAGCGCCGGACCACGCCGGAGGCGAGCGCCAGCACCACGTCGTTGAGCTTGCCGCCGGCCTGCTTGGCGAGCGCCTTTGAACGCGACAGCGAGATCGAGACGCCGGCAAAGCTGCGTTCCGAGGAAATCGTCTTGTTCAGCATGGTCGGCGGCGACACCATGCTGGCGAGGCTTTCCCGGGATTTCGGATCGGAGATCTTGCCGAGCACGTCGGAGACGCTCTTGACCATGGTCGGGATGTTGCCGGCGAAGCGCACCGCGCTCTCGATCTGGTACATCGCATTGTCGAACAGGATCGAGCCGATGTCGCTCTTGCCGGTGCGCGGCAGCTGCAGGTTCTTCGCGGCCGCCGAGGCATCGAGCGGCTGGGTGAAGAGCTGCTGATAGGAATCGAGCAGGTTGGCGGCGATGTCGCGCGCCTCCTGTCCGGGCTTGCTGCCCGCCGTCGGCGGATCGACCTTCCGCGGGGTTGGCGAGATATCGTAGATCATGTTGGTCAGCGCCGCCCCGGCGCCGCCGTCGATGGCGGCATGGTGCATCTTGGAATAGAGCCCGACCTCGTTGTCCTTCATGCCCTCGAACACGTAGAACTCCCAGAGCGGCCGGGCGCGGTTCAAGAGCTTGGCGTGCATCCAGCCGACGATGCGTTCGAGCGTGGCGCGGTCGCGCGGCTGCGGCAGGCTGGCGCGGAAGATGTGGCGGTCGATGTCGAACTGGTCGTCCTCGACCCAGGAGGGATGATCGATATCGAGCGGCGCCTTCTCCAGCCGCGCCTTCAGGATCGGCGCGATGTGCAGGCGCGAGACGATCATCGCCTTGAAGTCTTCGAAGAAGTCGCCCTTGTAATCGTCAGGCAGGCGAAAGATCGCCATGCTGCCGACATGCATCGGCATCTCCGGCGTTTCCAGATAGAGAAATGATGCGTCCAGCGACGACAGCTTCTTACCGTCAGCCATAGTTCCCTCCGCTCGTTTTGACGGGCGCCTTTGCCGGCGCTTCTCGTCAGGCCGATACTGCCCGTTCCGGCGGGGCATATGCAATGGCAAACGGCCCTGCCCGGTCGAACGGCCAGAATTCCCCCTCCGGTTGGGCCAGGCGGTCCGCCACGGCCCACAGCGCAGCGGGGTTCACGCCGAGCCCGATATGGCTCGCCAGGTGCACCTCGATGTTCTCGGCACGGTCGGAGGGACGCAACAAACAGGTTCGCCAGTTCACGACACCGTCGGCGCGCGAATAGATCGACGTCGCCGGCACCGGCAGATCGCCGGCGATCGCCTCGCGCAGTTCGGCAAAATCCTCGACACGATCGCCGGACAACGCTTCGTAGAGCCGCGTGGCGTTGGTCGCCCGCACGTCGTTGGCAAACGGGCTGCCGAGCGTGACGACGTAACGGACCATCTCGGGCGCCTGGAGCGCGAGATCGCGGGCATAGACGCCGCCGAGACTCCAACCGACCAGGCTGACCTTGCGTCCGCTCGTGGCGTGGATTTCGGCAAGGCGCGTGCGCAAGGCCTCCCTCATCCGCCCCAGCCCACCGAGATTGCGCCCCATCCGCCAGGCATGCGCCTCATAGCCGAGCTCGCTGAGATAGCGCCGCATCGGCACCATGGAGAGATCGCTGGCGAGAAAGCCCGGCAGCGTCAGCACCGGATGGCCGTCGCCCCTGGGCGCGCGCATCAGGAGCGGCGACAGCATTACGCTGGCGTTGAATTCGAAAAGTCCACGGGCTTCGGCCAGCAGCAGGCCGAAGCTCGGCGGACGAAGCCGGCCCGACGCCTGCGGCTCGTCCGGCCCGGGCGACATTTATTTCTTCTTGTCGCCGCTGCGCGGGCTGCCGAGGCCAGCCATGGTGACGAACATGTCCTGAAACCGCTCGGCGATCTTGGGATCGAAGGTGAACCAGCTCTGGATCAGCGATTCCGGCGAGACTTTCTCGATGTTGCTCAGGACCTGCTGCTGCAGCTTGTCCATCACCGCCGTCTGCATCGGCGACACGTCGGGCAAACCGAAGAACTGGCGGGCCTCGAGGGGGGTGCAGTCGATTTCGATATTAACTTTCATGTCCCCTCCAGATGAGATTCGAGCGGCCTGTCGCAGTATCACCGCGAGACGGTGTGCAACGCAAGCGACCTGAGACAGGCGGTTGGAAGCCGGCTTCCGCAATCGGCGGACATGGTCAATCAAATCGCTCCGCCGGGCAGCCTGCGGGGCCGTTTCCGCTTTTATTCCCCCCGCCCGTCGAAAGTCGAATGTCGCCGGCATGCCTCTCACTCCTAAATTGTCGGTCAGCATTGCTGCACAGCGGTGCAACTTGGCGCGTTCCTTGCTGGAATGGCGCTTGCACGGGTCGAGAACTCTGGGCAACATGGATCGATCGGCCCCGCCGAACAATCAAGAATGACGGCGCGGGCGAGTGGAGAGGGTCAAGAATGTCAGTCGGACGAAGTCTGTTTGCGGTGACGCTCGCCGGTGCGCTTGCGTTGGCGGTTTCGCCGGCGTCGAGCCAGACGCTGCGTTATGCCAACCAGGGCGAGCTCAAATCGCTCGACCCCTACACGCTGAACGAGTCGACAACTCACGCGCATCTCGGCCACGTCTATGAAGGCCTCGTCACGCGTGACAAGGACCTGAAGATCATCCCGGCGCTTGCCGAAAGCTGGGAGACGCCGGAGCCGACGCGCTGGCGCTTTCATCTGCGCAAGGGCGTAAAGTTCCACAACGGCGACCCCTTCACCGCTGATGACGTGGTGTTCTCGGCCGAGCGCGTGCGCGCGAAGGGCTCGAACCTGCTGAGCCGTATTCCGGCCGATGCCAAGGTCGTCAAGGTCGACGATTACACCGTTGACTTCATCCTCACCGCGCCCAATCCCATCCTGACGGCGCTGTGGGCGACCTGGTACATCATGGACAAGAAATGGGCAGAGGCGAACGATGCGGTGGCACCGACGCCGGCAGCCGCCACGACCCCAAGCTACGCCTCGCTCCATGAAAACGGCACCGGCCCCTTCATGATCGAGAGCCATCAGCCGGGCGTGAAGACCGTCTTCAAGGCCAATCCGAACTGGTGGCGCAAGCCGGAACATAATCTGAAGGAGATCATCTTCACGCCGATCGCATCCGAAGCCACGCGCGTCGCGGCCCTGCTGTCGGGCGAGGTGGATGTGATCGAGCCGGTTCCGGTGCAGGACATCCAGCGCGTCAATTCGAGCCCGAATGCCACCGTGCTGACGGGACCCGAACTACGGACCATCTTCGTCGGCATGGACCAGTCGCGCGACGAGCTCCTGTACTCGAACATCAAGGGCAAGAACCCGTTCAAGGACATCCGCGTCCGCGAAGCCGTCTACAAGACGATCGACGTCGACCTGATCAAGAACCGCGTCATGCGCGGCCTCTCCACGCCGTCTGCGCTGATGATCGCACCGGAGCTCTATCCGCTGTCCAAGGACTTCACCCGGCCGAAGCCCGATTCCGACGCTGCCAAGAAGCTCCTTGCCGAAGCCGGCTATCCCGACGGCTTCGAGGTGACGATGGATTGCCCGAATGATCGCTACGTCAACGACGCCGCGATCTGCCAGGCCGTCGTCGGCATGCTCGCCCGCATCGGCATCAAGGTGAACCTGCTGGCGCAGCCCAAGGCACAATATTTCGCCAAGGTGCTGAAGCCCGGCGGCTACAAGACCTCGTTCTTCATGCTCGGCTGGACGCCGGACACGCTCGACTCCCACAACGTGATGCACGACATCATGGGCTGCCGCGAAGATCCCAAGGATCCGAACCGCGGCGAAGCCAATCTCGCCGGCTATTGCAACAAGCAGTTCGACGAGCTCGCCGACAAGGTCCTCCTTGAGCCGGATGTGGCCAAGCGCGATCAGTTGATCAAGCAGGCCTACGAGCTTGCGATCAAGGACTACGCTTACGTTCCGCTGCATCAGCAGGCGCTCGCCTGGGGCGTGTCGAAGAAGGTGAAACTGACCCAGCGCGCCGACAACCAGGTCCTGCTCTACTGGGCGACCAAACAGGACGAGTAGGTTGTTGAGAAGTTGCGAAGTCCCGGAAGCCAAGGCTTCCGGGACTTGTTGTTTAGGGCTAACGCGATGATGCGTGCCGTTGAAGAGATGTGAAAGGAACAGATGCTCGCTTTCACACTGCGCCGGGCAATCCAGGCCATCGGTGTCATGATCGCCGTCGGGATCATCGCGTTCTCGATGTTCCGCTTCGCCGGCGATCCCGTGAACCAGATGGTCGGGATGGATACCTCCGGCGCCGAACGCGCCGCGATCCGCAAGTCGCTCGGCCTCGACGATCCCGTACTCGTGCAGTTCGGCCGCTATATGGGTAACGCCGCGCAGTTCAAGTTCGGCGTATCCTACCAGTTCCGCCTGCCGGTCACCAATCTGCTGATTGAACGGATGCCGGCGACGCTCGAGTTGGCCATCGTGGCCACCATCTTCGCCATGGTCAGCGGCATCCTGATGGGCGTCTATTCCGCGCTGCGCCGCGACAGCTGGCTCGCACATGTCTTCCAGGCAGTCTCGCTGATCGGCATCTCGCTGCCGACCTTCCTGATCGGCATCCTCCTGATCTACCTGTTCTCGGTGACGCTCGGCTGGTTGCCGTCCTTCGGCCGCGGCGATGTCGTGCGTATCGGCTGGTGGACCACGGGCTTGCTGACGCTGTCGGGATTGAAAGCGCTGATCATGCCCTCGATCACGCTCGGCCTCTTTCAGATGACGCTGATCATGCGTCTCGTCCGCGCCGAGATGCTGGAGGTCATGCGGACCGACTACATCCGCTTCGCCCGCGCCCGTGGCCTCACCACCCGCGCAATCCATTTCGGCCACGCGCTACGCAACACGCTGATTCCCGTGATCACCGTTGCCGGCTTGCAATTTGGCTCGGTAATTGCATTCGCGATCATCACCGAAACCGTATTCCAGTGGCCGGGCATGGGCCTCCTGTTCGTGCAGGCCGTTCAGAACGTCGATATCCCGATCATGGCGGCCTATCTGATGATGGTGTCCCTGATCTTCGTCACCATCAATCTCGTGGTTGATATCCTCTACACCATCGTCGATCCGCGGCTGCGCTCGACGGTCAGCCGGGCGCATTAGAGATGAGCGACGCCGTCGTTCCGCACAAAGTCGAAGCCCGCGGCGCGCACGCCGCGCCGGGCTGGTTCAAACGCGCCCTCGACAGCGATCTGTTCTACTCGTTCCGCCGCTCCAAGATCACCATGATCGCGGCCGCGGTGACGCTGCTGTTCTTCCTGCTCGCGATCTTCGCCTCATTGCTGTCGGTGCAAAATCCGTTCGATCCGGCGCAGCTTCAGCTGATGAATTCGCGCATCTCGCCGCTGTGGACCGCCGACGGCCAGAGCCCGTTCCTGCTCGGCACCGACGAACAGGGTCGCGACGTGCTGTCCGCGATTCTCTACGGCATGCGCATCTCGCTTCTGGTCGGCGTGCTCGGCGTGGTCTTCTCCGGCGCGCTCGGCATCCTGCTTGGGCTGACGGCCGGCTATTTCGGCGGCGCCGTCGACGGCCTGATCATGCGTATCGCCGACGTGCAACTCTCTTTCCCTGCGATCCTGATCGCGCTCCTGATCAACGGCATCGCCAAATCGGTGTTCGGCAACAAGCTCGACGAGATGAGTATGCTGGGCGTGCTGGTATTCGCGATCGGCCTGAGCTTCTGGGTACAATATGCCCGCACCGTGCGCGGCTCGGTGATGGTCGAGAAGAACAAGGATTATGTGGCCGCCGCGCAGCTGATCGGCCTGCCGGCGCCCGTGATCATGCTGCGCCACGTGCTGCCGAACACGATGGGGCCGATCCTCGTGATCGCCACCATCAACCTCGCCCTCGCCATTATCACCGAGGCGACGCTGTCCTTTCTCGGTTCGGGCATGCCCGAGACCATGCCATCGCTCGGTACGCTAATCCGCATCGGCAACAACTATCTGTTCGCCGGCGAATGGTGGATCGTTGCTTTCCCCGGCATCGCGCTGGCCGCACTGATCCTGTCCATCAACCTGCTCGGCGACTGGCTGCGCGACGCACTCAACCCAAAGCTCCGATGACCGAACCCGTTCTCTCCGTGCGCAATCTTCAGGTCGAGTTCGCCTCCCGCCGCGGCACGCTGCGCGCGATCGACGGCGTCTCGTTCGACATCGCCAAGGGCGAGGTGCTCGGCGTGGTTGGCGAATCCGGCGCCGGCAAGTCCGTCACCGGCCTGGCGGTGATCGGCCTGATCGATCCGCCCGGCCGCATCGCCGGCGGCGAGATTCGTCTCGCCGGCCAGCGCATCGACAATCTGCCCGCCGAGGAGATACGCCGCATCCGGGGAAAACGGATCGGCATGATCTTCCAGGATCCCCTCACCTCGCTCAATCCGCTGTACCGCGTCGGCGACCAGATCATCGAGACGATTAAAACCCACCTGAACCTGTCCGAGACGGCCGCCCGCCGTCGCGCCATCGACCTGCTCGCCGAGGTCGGCATTCCCGCACCGGAAAAGCGCATCGACGGCTATCCCCACGAATTCTCCGGCGGCATGCGCCAGCGCGTGGTGATTGCGCTGGCGATCTGCGCCGAGCCCGAACTGATCATCGCGGACGAGCCGACCACCGCGCTCGATGTCTCCGTACAGGCGCAGATCATCTCGCTGATCAAGCGGCTCGGGCGCGATCACGGCACCGCCGTGATGCTGGTGACCCACGACATGGGCGTGATCGCGGAGACCTCCGACCGCGTCGCGGTGATGTACGCCGGCCGCGTCGCCGAGATCGGCCCGGTACAGGACGTCGTCAGGAATCCGCTGCACCCTTACGCCAAGGGCCTGATGGGCGCGATCCCGACGCTGGCCGGGGACGACAAGCGCCTGGTGCAGATCCCCGGCTCCATGCCGCGCCTGTCGGCGATCCCGCGCGGCTGCTCGTTCAATCCGCGCTGCGCCTTCGCCTTCGATCGTTGCCGGGTTGAACGGCCGGAGCCACTATCGCGCGGCACACAATCCGTTGCCTGCCATCTCTACGACACCGTGCCGGCGGAGAGCGCGGCATGAGCGCCCCCTTCGTCCAAGCCACAAATCTGCGCCGCGTCTTCGACGTCTCAAAACCCTGGCTCAACCGCGTGCTCGAAGGCGGGCATCTCGAATATCTCAAGGCTGTCGATCACGTTAGCTTCGACATCAGGAAGGGCGAGACCTTTGCGCTGGTCGGCGAGTCCGGCTCGGGCAAGACCACGGTGGCGCGGATGGTCGTCGGCCTGCTGCCGCCGAGCTCCGGCAACGTGCTGATCGACGGCATCTCGATGACCGATCCACGGCAGGCGCAAGCGCGGCGAAAACTGCGCCGCCGCATCCAGATGATCTTCCAGGATCCCTATGCGAGCCTGAACCCGCGCTTCCGCGTCGATGCCATCATCTCCGAGCCGATCCGCGCCTTCGACCTTATCCAGGGCGAGCGCGATATCCAGGCGCGCGTCGGCGAATTGCTCAGCCTTGTGGGTCTGCATCCCGACGACCGGTTGAAATTTCCGCACGAGTTCTCCGGTGGCCAGCGCCAGCGCATCGCGATCGCGCGAGCGCTCGCCTCCGATGCGGAGTTCATCGTCTGCGACGAGCCGACCTCGGCGCTCGACGTCTCCGTGCAGGCGCAGATCCTGAACCTGATGCGCGACCTCCAGGACAAGTTCGGCCTGACCTACATGTTCATCAGCCACAACCTCGCCGTCGTCCGCCACATGGCGAGCCGTGTCGGCGTGATGTATCTCGGCCGCATCGTCGAGATCGCAGAGGGACGCGAGCTGTTCGCCCGACCGCGCATGCCCTACACCAAGATGCTGCTGGGCGCCGTGCCCGATCTCGCAATGTCGGGCCGCCAGCGCATTCCGGTGAAGGGCGAGATTCCGAACCCGATCAATCCGCCGCCCGGCTGCGCCTTCAATCCGCGCTGCCCGCTGGCGTACGATCTCTGCCGCAAGGAAGCCCCGGAACTGATCGCCGGCGTCGCCTGCCATGCGGTGAACACCGCGCCGATCCCGGCGTGACGCGCGCGTGCCATGCGGTCCACGCATTGGCGGCACGGCATCGCCTGTGATCAATTGCGCGCGCGACAAATAAGGTAGCGAAATCCCATGGCCAGCAACGTCAATCCCGATCCCTTCACGACGCGCCCCGAGATCGAGGGCACATTCGGGGTCGTCGCCACCACACACTGGATCGCGACCGCTGTCGGCATGGCCATCCTGGAAAAGGGCGGCAATGCCTTCGACGCCGGCGTCGCCACAGCGTTCACACTCCAGGTCGTCGAGCCGCATTTGAACGGCCCGGGCGGAGACGTGCCCATCATCGTGCATGACGTCGAACGCGCACGCACCGAGGTGATCTGCGGCCAGGGCCCGGCGCCGGCGCGCGCCACCATTGCGCATTATAAGAGCGAAGGCCTCGACATGGTGCCCGGCACCGGCCTGCTCGCGGCCTGCGTCCCCGGCACGTTCGAATCCTGGATGATGCTGCTGCGCGACTACGGCACGATGCGCGTGCGCGACGTGCTGGAGCCGGCGATCTCCTACGCGCGCGACGGTTATCCGCTGGTCGAGCGCGCCTGCGCCACGATCCAGACCGTCGACTGTTCCGCAAGCATTGGCCGACCTCGGCCGCGGTCTATCTGCCCAATGGCGAAGTGCCGAGGCCCGGCACGCTCTTCACCAACAAGACGCTGGCTGCGACCTACGCCCGCATTCTCAACGAAGCCGAGAGCGGCCGCGGTGACCGCGACGCCGAGATCGAGCGCGCGCGAAAGGCCTGGTCGCAAGGTTTCGTTGCGGAAGCCATCGACAAGTTCTGCCGCACCCAGGAAGTGATGGATGTCAGCGGCTCGCCGCATCGCGGCGTGCTCTCGGCCGACGACATGGCGCGCTGGCAGCCGACGATCGAGGCACCGCTGACCTACGACTATGGCCGCTACACCGTCTGCAAGGCCGGCGTCTGGAGCCAGGGTCCGGTGACGCTCCAGCAGCTCGCGCTGCTCAAGGGCTTTGCGCTCGACGGGCTCGATCCCACCGGGCCGGAATTCATCCACCTCCAGATCGAATGCGCCAAGCTCGCGTTTGCCGACCGCGAAAAATTCTACGGCGATCCCAAGTTCAGCGAGATCCCGATCGCGACGCTGCTGTCGGACGCCTATAACGACGAGCGCCGCAAGCTTGTCACCGACAAGGCCTCGCTCGACTTCCTCCCCGGTTCGGTCGAAGGTTTTGGCGGCGTGGTCAAGCTCCGCCGCGCCGAGGGGCAGCGTGAGGCGGTCGGCGCACTTGGCGCGGGCGAGCCGACAGTCGGGCGCTTCGGCGAAGTGCGCGGCGACACCGTGCATTTCGACATCATCGACAAGGCCGGCAACATGGTGTCCTCGACGCCATCCGGCGGCTGGCTGCAATCCTCACCGATCATTCCAGAGCTCGGCTTCTGCCTCGGCAGCCGCGCGCAGATGTTCTGGCTGGAGGAAGACCATCCCGCCGCGCTGGCGCCGGGCAAGCGGCCGCGCACGACGCTGTCGCCGACCATGGCGCTACGCGACGGCGAGCCGTATCTCGCCTGGGGCTCGCCCGGCGGCGACCAGCAGGATCAGTGGATCACGCAGTTCTTCCTGCGCCACGTCCATTGCAACCTCAATCTCCAGGAAGCGATCGACGCGCCGGCCTGGCACTCCGAGCATTTCCCGATCTCGTTCTGGCCGCGCACCGCGCGCCCCGGCGTGCTCGTGGTCGAGAACCGCGTGCCGAAGGCGACGATCGAGAACCTTCGCGAGCGCGGACACATTGTCGAGGTCGGCCCCGACTGGTCGGAAGGTCGCCTCACCGCGGCCTCGCGCGTCGGGGTGCGCCGCCGCGCCGCCGCCAACCCGCGCGGCATGCAGGGCTACGCCGCAGGGCGCTGAAGGCAGCATATGACCTGGTCGATCATCGCGCGCGATCCTGCCACCGGCCAGTTCGGCATCGCGGTAGCGACCCGTTTCTTCGCCGTCGGCGCGCGCGTGCCCTACATCGCGGCCGGCCTCGGCGCCATCGCGACCCAGGCCTTCGTCAATCCCTATTACGGCATCGACGGCGTCAAGCTGCTGCGCGAGGGCCTGAACGCGCATGACGTTCTCGCCACCTTGCTCGCGACCGACGACGGCCGCGAGAGCCGCCAGATCCACATCATGGACGCCAGCGGCGCGATCGCCGCGCATACCGGGCGCGACTGCGTCGACTGGTGCGGACACATCGCCGGCAACATGCTGGCCGGCGCCGACGTGCTCGACGAGACCGCTAAGACCTATATCGCCAATGACAGCCTGCCCTTCCCGCGCCGCCTGCTCGCCGCCATGCGCGCGGGCGAGGCCGCCGGCGGCGACAAGCGCGGCAAGCAATCCGCTGCACTCCAGATCCACGGCGAGGAGGAATGGCCGGCGCTGGACATTCGCGCCGACGATCATCCCGACCCGCTGGGCGAGCTCGAACGACTGGAGCGCGTCAGTCAGGAACTCTGGGTGCATTTCCGCTCCTCCATGCCGACGCGGCAGAACCCGGCAGGCAACACCGATCGCAGCGTCATCGACGCCAGCATCGCTGCGAGCCGAGCAAGGCAATCATGAGCGCAAGCCCTCTCATCGAGATCAAGGATCTGCGCATCCGCTTCCACGGCGACGACGGCCGCGTGACCCACGCCGTCGACAGCGTCGATCTCAGCGTCGCCAATGGCGCGACGCTCGGCCTCGTCGGCGAATCCGGTTGCGGCAAGAGCGTGACGTCGCTGGCGATCATGGGACTGCTGCCAAAACAAAGTGCCGAGATATCCGGCGCCATCCGCTTCGACGGCTTCGACCTGCTGAAGACTCCTGACCAGACATTGCGCGACCTCCGCGGCAACCGGCTGGCGATGATTTTTCAGGAGCCTATGACGTCGCTCAATCCGAGCTTCACCATCGGCGACCAGATCACCGAAACGATCCTGCGTCACCGTGGCGGCTCGCGGAAGAGCGCGCGCGAGCGGGCGGTCGAGCTGCTGCGGCGCGTTCACATCCCCTCGCCCGAGCGGCGGATCGACGAATATCCGCACAAGCTCTCCGGCGGCATGCGCCAGCGCGTGATGATCGCGATGGCGCTGGCCTGCGACCCGCGACTCCTGATCGCGGACGAGCCGACCACCGCGCTCGACGTCACCCTGCAGGCGCAGATTTTGGAGCTGATGCGCGAACTGAAGGCGGCGAGCGGCGCCGCCATCATCCTGATCACCCACGATCTCGGTGTCGTCGCCGAAGTCTGCGACGAGGTCGCGGTGATGTATGCCGGCGAGATCGTCGAGCGCGCGCCGGTCGACGAGCTGTTCGCCATGCCGCAGCATCCCTACACCGTCGGCCTGCTGGGCTCGATCCCGCGGCTCGACCACCGCGCCGAGCAGCTTGCCACGATCGAGGGCATGGTGCCGAACATGGCGCAGCCACCCGCCGGCTGCCGCTTCGCCGCGCGCTGCCCCTTCGTGCTGGACGCCTGCACCGAGGCGCCGCCGCCGCTGGTCGAGGTCAGCCCCGGCCACCTCTCGCGCTGCATCCGCGCACCGCTCGAACTTCTGGTGTCGTGATGGCCTCGTTCTCTCCTCTCGTGCCCCGGGCGCAGCGCAGCACAAGCGAAGCGCAGCGGTGCGCTGCTGAACCGGGGCCTATGCGGCGACAGACTGGGTCCCGGTTCAGCGTCGCAACACTACGCGCTGCGCCGCGCCCGGGACACGAGACCGAGTTTTGCGGAGAGCACGAGCGATGACCGCTCTCCTCGAGGTCGAAGGCCTGGTCAAGCATTTTGTCGCCGGGCGCTCGCTGTTCGGTCGGGCACTGGGGCATGTCAAAGCGGTCGATGGCGTCAGCTTCTCTCTCGACGCCGGCAAGACGCTGGCCCTGGTCGGCGAATCCGGTTGCGGCAAATCCACCGTCAGTCGCCTGGTGCTGCGGTTGATCGAGCCGGATGCAGGCACGGTGCGTTTCGCTGGCCGTGACCTGCTCTCGCTGGACGCCGGGGCGCTCCGCGCCTTCCGCCGCGAGGCGCAGATCATCTTCCAGGACCCCTACGCCTCGCTCAATCCGCGCATGACGGTCGGCCAGATTCTCACCGAGCCGCTGGCGCTGCACGATCTGGTACCGCCGGCGCAACGGCGCGAGCGCGTCGCGGAAATCTTGCGGCTGGTCGGCCTCGAGCCGCGGCTCCAGCGGCGTTATCCGCACGAATTCTCCGGCGGCCAGCGCCAGCGCATCGCCATCGCTCGCGCGCTCGCGGTCGAACCAAAACTGATCATCTGCGATGAGCCGGTCTCGGCGCTGGACGTCTCGATCCGCTCGCAGATCCTCAACCTCCTGCGCGAGCTGCAGGACCGGCTTGGGCTGGCCTACATCTTCGTCTCGCACGATCTGGCTGTGGTCAAGCACATCGCCGACCATGTCGCCGTGATGAATCTCGGCCAGATCGTCGAGACCGCCGAGGCGGACGCCCTGTTCGCGGCACCCCGCCATCCCTACAGTCGTGCGCTGCTGTCCGCGATCCCCATGCCTAAACCGCGGGCAAAGCGCAGCCGGATTGTGCTGCAGGGAGAGATCCCGAGCGCGCTCAATCCGCCGCCGGGTTGCCGCTTCCACACCCGCTGCCCCTACGTGATCGACCGCTGCCGCAGTGAAATGCCGCAGCTCGTGCCGGATGGCATCGGACATGCAACGGCCTGTCACCGAACGTCGGAACTGCCGTCCTCCGCGGCGATCGTCCCGTCCGACGGCGGCTTCTCGCCGGTCCTTGAAAAATTGGTCGCCGCTTTCAGCGGCGGCCCGGAAGCAGTCCGCGGCAGCGGGGTTAGTTCATTGGGAACGGACCCGGCATAGCCGCAAAACAGAGGTTGAGAGCGATGAGTTTCATGCGTTTGACAATCCTGGCGTCGGCCCTGCTGACGTCGCTCGTGGGCACAGCCCAGGCTCAGACCACGCTTCGCATCGGCATCGCCGAAGACCCCGATATCCTCGATCCCAGCATCGGCCGCACCTATGTCGGCCGCATCGTCTTCTCCGCCTTCTGCGACAAGCTGTTCGACATCGACGAGAAGCTCAACATCGTGCCGCAGCTCGCGCTGTCCTACGAGACTTCGGCCGACGGCAAGGAGATGACGATCAAGCTCCGGCCCAACGTCAAATTCCATGACGGTGAGCCGCTGGACGCGGAAGCCGCAAAATTCTCGATCGAGCGTCACATGACGCTGCCGACCTCGTTCCGGAAGTCCGAGCTTGCCAGCGTCGACCACGTCGAGGTGGTCGATCCCCTGACCATCAAGCTGGTGCTCAAGACGCCCTACTCGCCACTGATCGCCCAGCTCACCGACCGCTCCGGCATGATGGTGTCGCCGAAGGCGGCGAAGGAAGCCGGCGACAAGTTCGGCCTGCATCCGGTCTGCGCCGGCCCCTACAAATTCGTCGAGCGCGTCCAACAGGACCGCATGGTGTTCGAGAAGTTTGCCGACTACTGGAACAAGGACAACATCCATATCGACCGCGTCGTGTTCCTGCCGATTGTCGACGCGACGGTGCGGCTCGCGAACCTGAAGTCGGGCGGGCTCGATCTGATCGAGCGCGTGCTCGCCACCGATATCAAGGACGTGCGTGCCGATTCCCGCCTCGTGCTGTCGACCGCGCCGGAGCTCGGCTATCTCGGCCTGACCGTCAATATCGGAAACGACAAGACCAAGGGGCCGCTGAGCCAGTCGGCGAAGGTCCGCCAGGCACTCGATCTCTCGATCGACCGCGAAGCCCTCAACCAGGTCGTTTTCAACGGCGAGTTCACGCCCGGCAACCAGTGGGTCAGCCCGAAGCATCCCTATTACCAGAAGGCATTCCCGGTCCGCGGTCGCGACATCGCGAAGGCCAAGGCGCTGCTGAAGGAAGCCGGCGTTACCACACCAGTGACCGTTGATTACATGATCCCCAAGGGCGCGGAGAACGAAGCCGTCGCCCAGGTCGTCCAGTCCATGGCCGCCGAAGCGGGTTTTGACATCAAGATCCGCGCGGTCGAATTCGCGACGACCTTCAAGCAGGCCCAGGCCGGCGAGTTCCAGATCTTCCAGATCAACTGGAGCGGCCGCATCGATCCCGACGGCAATTCCTACATCTTCATGCGCAGCAAGGCGCCGCAAAACGACGGCGTGTACGCGAACCCCGAGGCCGACAAGCTGATGGAAGATGGACGCATGACGTCCAACGTCGAGGAGCGCAAGGCGATCTACGAAAAGATGACCAAGATCCTGCTCGACGACCTGCCGATCATCTACATCTATCATCGTACGCTCCTGATCGCGCATACGAAGAAGCTCGAGGGCTACCGGCAGATGCCTGATGGCCTCGTGCGCGTGGTCGGGCTGAAGTTCAAGTGATCGCGGCATCACTCGGGAAACGCGTGGAGCCATGCTGAATTTCCTCGCCCACCGAATCGCGCAGATCGTGCCGACACTCTTCTTCGTGTCGGTGCTGATCTTCTCGCTCCAGCAATTGCTGCCGGGCGATCCCGCGCTGGTGATGGCCGGCGAGGAGCGCGATCCCGCCGTGATCGAACAGATCCGCCAGCAGTACAAGCTGGATCAGCCGATCCCCGTACAGTACGTCTATTGGCTCAAGGGCGTTCTCTCAGGCAATTTCGGCGAGTCGCTGCGCAACAAGATGCCGGTGCGCGAGCTGATCGCACAGAAACTGCCGGTGACGCTCCAGCTCGGCTCAATGGCGATCCTGATCGCATTCCTCATCGGCATTCCCGCCGGCATCGTCTCCGCGGTGAAGAAGGGCACGGTTTGGGACTATGGCGCCAATCTGTTCGCGCTCTGGGGAATCTCGACGCCGAATTTCTGGCTCGGAATCCTCATGATCTTCCTGTTCTCGATTCACCTGGGCTGGCTGCCGGCCTCGGGCTATGTGCCGCTCACCGAGGACTGGCGCGCGAGCCTGGCCGCCACCATCATGCCGGCCTTCGTGCTTGGCAACGCAATTTCGGCGGTCCTGATGCGGCACACGCGCAGCGCCATGCTCCAGGTTCTGGAGAGCGACTATGTCCGCACCGCGCGCGCGAAAGGTCTCTCCGAGCGCTCGGTGATCCTCAAGCACGCGATGCGCAACGCGCTGACGCCGATCATCACCCTCGGTGCGCTCGAGCTCGGCACGCTGTTGTCGGGCGCGGTGCTGACCGAGCAGATCTTTTCCATTCCTGGCTTCGGCAAGCTGATCGTGGATGCCGTCTTCAACCGTGACTACGCGGTGGTGCAGGGCGTGGTACTGGTGACGGCCACGGTCTACATCACGCTCAATCTCGTCGCCGACGTCGCCTATGTCCTCGTCAATCCGCGGCTGCGAGGTTAGACGATGACCGACGCCGCACTGCCAGCCAGTCCCGCCACCCAGGCCTACGAGCTGGACAGCCCGGCCCGCCGTGCGCGGCGCCGCCTGTTCAAGCGCAAGGCTGCGGTCTTCGGGCTTGTCGTGATCACGGCTTTCATCCTGCTTGCGGCCCTTGCGCCGCTGGTCGTGCCCTATGATCCCATAGCAACGAGCTGGAGCCTGGTGCGCAAGCCGCCCACCGCCGCCCACTGGTTCGGCACCGACGATCTCGGCCGCGACATCCTCAGTCGCATCATCTACGGCGCGCGGGCCTCGCTAATGGCGGGTCTGATCTCGGTCGCGATCGCGCTCGGGATCGGTGTCCCTCTTGGTCTCCTCGCCGGGTATCGCGGCGGATTTGTCGACGCGCTGATCAGCCGGATCACCGATGCGATGTTGGCCTGCCCGTTCCTGATCCTCGCGATTGCGCTGGCAGCCTTCCTCGGTCCCAGCCTCGGCAATGCCATGATCGCAATCGGTATCTCGGCCACGCCGATCTTCATCCGTCTGACGCGCGGGCAGGTCTTGAGCGTCAAGGCCGAAGACTATGTCGAGGCTGCGCGCGCGCTCGGCAATCCGCCATGGCGGATAGCCTTCTCGCATATCCTGCCGAACATCCTGCCCGCGCTGCTGGTGCAGGCCACACTGTCTATCGCCGCCGCCATCATCGCCGAAGCCGCGCTGTCCTTCCTCGGCCTCGGCCAGCAGCCGCCCGCACCGTCCTGGGGCAGCATGCTCAACGCGGCGCAGCGCTTCCTGACCCAGGCGCCGTGGATGGCGATCTGGCCGGGGCTCGCGATCTTCCTCGTGGTGCTGTCGCTGAACCTGCTCGGCGACGGCCTGCGCGACGCGCTCGACCCGCGCCAGCGCTAGATCACCGTCTCGCGCAGCACCCGTCGACAATCCATCTCGTATTCGAGGTCGACCACCGGCGGCCGGGCAAAGTGCCAGGTCAGGCCGGAACGCAGCGCGCCGCGGCGGACCAGTTCGTCGACCAGCGCGTGGTGGAAATCGTGCACGGAATAGGCCTGCACGCCGGTGGTGTCCTTCCAGCCGAAGCCGAAGGCCGTCATCCGGTTCTCCATCTGCGACGTCGTGGTGAACCGCACCTTCTCGCGAAGACCCTCCTGACTGAGGTCGCGATAGCGCACGGTGCGCTCGACATAGGTCCCGCCGCCCTCGCGCGCCTCGGCGCCACCGGCAATTGCGAAGCTCGGGCTCTTCGAGGTTGTCGGACGCGTGAAGGAGAAGGCATAGAACGACGGCTCAGACGGCGGATCGATTTCCGGACAGACATTGCTGCGCGCCACCGGATTGGTGGTGCCGTCGAAGATGCCCCATTCCGACAGCGTCTTCACATAATGCAGGTTGAATGCGCGAAAGCCTTCCTCGCTGAAGGCCGCCGGTGAGCGCAACTCGCAGGCACAGAACGCCGTCAGCGGCCGGCCTGCTTCCTGGATATACTTCGCCGCGAGCGCAAATCCCTCGGCCAGCGGCACCAGGCGGTCGAACCGAACCCGCTCGATCTCGTAGCCGTCGTCAGCGGCAGCACCCGCCGAATACTGGAACACGGACGGAATGAAACGATAGTTGCCGGCGGAGAAATCACCAATCATGTCGAACTCCTATTCCAGTTTCATGCGGACGCCCTTGGCACCGTTGAGCAGGCGCTTCAGGTGAAAGCCGGCCAGGGAATCATCGGCGTGCACCCCGACCAGCGCGGCAAATGCCGGCATGGCCGCGACGTCGCCGGCCTCCATCTTGGCAAAAGCCTCGGAATATTGCGCCGTCCTTGGCGCTTCGAATTTTTCCTGCGGCAGCGGTTCGAACGCACGCAGCGGTTCGCTGCGTCCGCGCAGGATCAGATCACCGACGGGACGGCCTTGAAAATGCTCGGCCGCCTTGGCGACGCTGGCACTGGCGCAGATGCGTGTTCCCAGATGCTTGTTCGCCGCCTCCAGCCGCGCGGCGATGTTGATGGTGTCTCCATACGCGGTGTAGTCGAAGAAGCGGTTGCCTCCGAAATTGCCGACCAGAGCCGGCCCGGCGTGAATGCCGATGCGGGTGGTGCCGAAATTCACGCCCACGGCCCTCTGGCGCGCGCAAAAATCCTGCGCCCAGGCATCGAGGTCATGGGCGCAGGCGACCGCACGCGTCGCATAGTCCGGCTGATCGCCGGGCGCATTGAAGAGCACCTGGATCGCATCGCCGATGATTTTTGCGACCGTCCCCTCATGCGCGAAGATGGTTTCGGTCATCCCGCCAACATATTCGTTGAGGAGCGCGCCCAGCATCTCGGGCGGCGCGCTCTCGACCAGGGAGGTGAACCCGGTGATATCGGTGAAGATGGTCGCGACATCGCGCCACTGCACCTCGATCCCCTCACCCTCGCCGCCCGCCACCAGACGCTTGGCGAGTTCGGGCGAGAAATGGCGCGACAGCGCGGCATGGGCCCGCTCCGCCTCCATCTGACGGCGCCGCACCTCCCGTAGCATCTCGATATGGCGAATGGTCTTCTCGATCGTAGCTTCCAGGTCGGCGAAGTCGATCGGTTTGGTGAGGAAGTCGAACGCGCCGCGGTTCATGGCGGTGCGGATGTTGCTCATGTCGCCATAGGCCGAGACGATGATGGTCGACTTCTTGTCTTCGGCCTCCTGGAGCTTCGCCAGCAGCGACAGCCCATCCATCCGCGGCATGTTGATGTCGGAGACCACCATGTCGACATGCGGGTTCTGCTCGAGGGATTCCAGCGCCTCGACGCCGTCGCGTGCAAACATGATGTCGACGAGCCCGTCGCGGATCTGCCTGCGGAACTTTTGCAGGATCAGCGCCTCGAGGTCTGGCTCGTCATCGACGAAGAGGATGGTCGAAGTCATGCGGCTTGCTCGAGCCTCGTGTCGATCTCCTGCCGCAGCAGCGCAAAATCGATCGGCTTGGTGAGGAGCCCGATGGCGCCACGCTCGATCGCCTTCCGGCGCGTCTCGGCGTCACCATAGGCCGTGATCATGATGACGGGAACGTCCGGATGCTCGGCGCGCACCTTGGGCAGCATGTCGAGCCCGCTCATGCCGGGCATGTTGATGTCGGACAGGATCAGGATCAACGAGGGGTCGCGCACCTCGGAGGCGAGCCTGAGCGCATCGGACGCGGACGGCGCGAATTCCATCTGGAAGCGTCCGGCGCGCAGGTCACGCCGGAACTGCTGCCGGAACAGCGCCTCCACGTCGGGCTCGTCATCGACGACCAGGATGTAAACGTTCAACTCTTGCCTCCGGGAGTGTCGTCCGCCGCCATCTTGCGCGGCAGTGTGATGATGAATTCGGTGAATACACCGGGCTCGGTGTTCACGTCGATCGTGCCGCCGTGCTGTTTCACGACGATGTCATGACTCATGGACAGGCCAAGCCCGGTGCCCTCGCCGGCCGGCTTGGTGGTGAAGAACGGATTGAACAGTTTCGCCTTCACCTCGGGCGGAATCCCTGTGCCGTTGTCGCGGATCCGGATCTCGACCTTGTCGCCGAGGTTTTTGGTGGCCGCGTTCACGGTGGGCTCGAAGCCATCCGCCGCGCTCTCCTTGCGCTTGGCCGCAGCATAGAAGCCGTTCGAGATCAAATTGAGCAAGACGCGCGCGATCTCCTGCGGATAGACATCGACCATCCCGGCCCCGGGATCGAACTCGCGCTCGAGCGTGACGTTGAAGGCGGGCCGTTCCGCGCGCGCGCCGTGATAGGCGAGATTGAGGCTTTCCTCGACGACGGCATTGATATCGCTGGGACGATGCTCGCCGGAACCCGTGCGCGAATGCAGCAGCATGTTCCTGACGATGGAATCGGCGCGCTTGCCGTGCTGCACCACCTTCTCGAGATTGCTCTTGAGCATGCCGGTCAGCTCGTCGACCTCCTCCTTGCTCTTGCCTTCGAAAGAGACCGACTGCAGGGTCTCATTGAGCTCGTCGATCAATTCCGTCGAGACCGCGGAGAAATTGTTGATGAAATTGAGCGGGTTCTTGATCTCGTGGGCAATCCCCGCCGTGAGCTGACCGAGGGAGGCGAGCTTCTCGGTCTGGATCAGCCGATCCTGTGCTGCGCGGAGATCGTTCAGGGATTGCCGCAGTTCTGCGGTCCGCTGCTCGACCTTGTTCTCGAGGCCCGCATAGGATTCCTGCAAGCGCCCGCCCATGTCGTTGAACTGGTCGGCGAGTCCTTCGAGCTCGTCGCCGGTGCGGATCGAGATGCGCTGGGAGAAGTCTCCGCCGCCGATCCGCTCGGCGCCACTGCGCAGCGCCTGGATCGGGCCGACCATGCGGCGCGCGAGGAAAATCCCGGCGAGCACCGCGAAGATCGACGCTGCCAGCAGCACGATCGCCAGTCGCTGCAGCGAGGCATAGAGCGCCGCATAGGCCTCCTCGACCGGCAGCTCGACGAGCATGGTCCAATGCAGCGGCTCGATCGGGGCCGATGCGGTCAGCACCTTCTGCCCCTGGATGTTGCGCGCTTCAGGAAGTGCGTCGGAGATCGTGCCGCCTCCGGCCTGCGCGGCGCGCACCTGCGCGAGGCCCGACATGTCGGTGTTGCGCAGCACCAGGCTGATGTCGGGATGCGCGATCAGGCGTCCCTCGGGGCCGACCACATAGGCCTGCCCGTGTTCGCCGACCTTGATCTGGGACACGACGTCCCAGATCAGCTTGAGATTGACCTCCGCGATGCTGACGCCGGCATCCTTGCGCGCGCCGGCCAACGCGAGCGTCATGTAGGGCTCGGACTCCCTGCGGAAATAGACCGGGCCATAATAGACCTTGTGCGCGACCGCCTCGGTGAACTTCGGGTCGGCCGACAGGTCGATCCCGCTGTCGATCGCGTCCATGGCCAGCCGCGAGACCCGCAAGCGCTCCTTGCCGGTCGCATCGACCTGGGCGAGCTCGGTGATCGCGGGCACCTGGCGCAGCAGCCGTTGTGCGTCGAACCGACGCTGCTCGATCGAGCCCGCCGACCAGGGCAGCTGCGTGGTCCAGCCGAGCTGGCTCTCGATCTCCTTGACGAACTGGCCGATCTTGGCCGCCGCCGCCTCGGCCTGCTCATGCTGGACCCGGATCAGCGCGGCCTTGTGCTCGCGATAATAGAAGAAGACCTCGAACAGCCCGTTGGCCAGCAGCGCGATGGCGACGACGGCCACGAACAGCGCGACATATTTGGTGAAAAGCCGGGTCCTGATCCCGCGCCCCCCCGCCTCGCCGGGCACGACGCCAGCCGCGGCCGCGCTCGGCGTTGTCCTGGCTTGCGGGGTGTCGGGGTGGAGGGAGATGCTCATCCCGGCGAATCTAGCAAGAAGGCCGGAACTTGTCTCTCGCCAACGCGGAAAGGACTCCCCCTAGGCCTAACGGCGTCCGCAGGCTGCGGGGCAAATGAAAAGGGCGGCAACGGATGCCGCTGCCGCCCTCTGGTTCGCTGACCTGCGGGTCAGGTCGGTCGCAGCGCCTTGGAATTGAGGTCGAGATCGTTGACCTCCTTGTTCCGCTCGGAATCGGCCGCCGCGCGGTGGTCGGTTGCCAGCACGACGTAGACCGCGGGCAGCACGAACAGCGTGAACAGCGTGCCGATCGACATGCCGGCGACGACCACGAGACCGATCGAGAAGCGGCTGGCCGCGCCCGCGCCGGACGCAGTCAGGAGCGGGATCAGGCCGGTCACCATCGCGGCCGTGGTCATCAGGATCGGCCGCAGACGAATACGGGCCGACATCTCGATGGCCGAGCGGCGGTCGAGCCGCTCGTTGACCTGGAGCTCGTTGGCGAACTCCACCATCAGGATGCCGTGCTTGGTGATCAGGCCGACCAAGGTCAGCAGACCGACCTGGGTGTAGATGTTCATGGTCGCCATGCCGAAGAACAGCGGGATCAGCGCACCCACGATCGCCATCGGCACCGAGATCATGATCACGAACGGGTCACGCAGGCTCTCGAACTGCGCCGCCAGCACCAGGAAGATGATGATCAACGCAAAACCGAAGGTGATCGCAAGCTGATTGCCCTCCTGCACGTATTGCCTGGAGTCCGCGAGATAATCGTGGCTGAAGCCGGCCGGCAGCTTCTTGGCCTCGCCTTCGAGGAAGTCGACCGCCGATCCGACCGTCACGCCGGGCATCGGCACAGCCGAGAACGTCGCCGAATTGAGCTGATTGTAATGCGTCAGCGAATTCGGATCAGTCTTGGTCCTGACCGAGACTACGGTCGACAGCGGGAGCTGCTGGCCCGTGTTGGTCGTCACATAATAGCCGCCGAGCGATTCCGGCGAGAGCCGGCTGCTGCGCGGCACCTGTGGGATCACCTGGTAGGACCGGCCCTCCAGATTGAAGCGGTTGATGTAGTTGCCACCGAGCAGCACCGCGAGCGTAGAGCCGAGGTTCTGCATGTTAACGCCGAGATCCTGCGCCTTGGTGCGATCGATCGTGACCTCCACGTTCGGCTGGTTGTAGGCGAGGTCGCTGTCGGAGACGATGAACATGCCGCTCTTGCGCGCGGCGTCCTTCAGCTTCTCCATCTGCTCATAGACCGTCTGGAAGCCCGCGGTGGAATTGATCACCATCTGCACCGGCAGACCGCCGGGGCCACCCGGCAACGGCGGCAGGTTGAACGCGAAAGCCTGCACGCCCTCGATCTTGGAAAGCTCGGCCTGCACCAGCGGCTTCAACTGGATCGACGAGCGCTTGCGCTCGTCCCACGACTTCAGCAGCATGCCGGCGATGCCGCCCTGCGGGCCGTTGATGCCGTTCAGCACGAAGCGCAGATCGGTTTCGGGGAACTTCTGGAATTCCTTGTCGAGCTTCTCGCCGTAGAAATCGACATAGTCGATGTTGGCGTATTTCGGCGCCTTGGTCACCGCGAACACGATGCCCTGGTCCTCCTCAGGCGCCAGCTCCTTCGAGGTGTGCATGTAGAGGAAGCCGACCAGCCCGAGGATCGTCACCGCGAACAGACCGGTGATCGCCTTGTAATCGAGCGAGCGGTCGAGCCTGCGCCCATACCAGCGCGTCAAAGCGCCGAACACCTTGTTGACCAGCTTGGCGAAGCGGCCCTCTTCGGTATTCTTGAGCAGAATAGAGCACATCATCGGCGACAGCGTCAGCGCGATCACACCTGACACGATCACCGAGCCCGCGAGCGTGAAGGCGAATTCGCGGAACAGCGAACCGGTCAGGCCGCCGAGGAAGCCGATCGGCGCGTACACCGCCGCGAGCGTGATGGTCATGGAGATGACCGGCCCAACGATTTCGCGCGCGCCTTCCAGCGCCGACTGAACCGGCGTCTTCCCCTCCTCCAGATGGCGATGGATGTTCTCCACCACGACAATGGCGTCGTCGACCACGAGGCCGATCGCGAGCACCATCGCGAGCAGGGTCAGAAGGTTGAAGCTGAAACCCAACGCCAGCATCAAGGTGCAGACGCCGATCATCGACAGCGGAATGGTGACGACGGGAATGATGACCGAACGGAGCGAGGCCAGGAACAGGAAGATGACCACGATCACGATGATCACGGCTTCACCCAGCGTCTTCTCCACCTCGTCGATCGAAGACTGGATGAACTTGGTCGAGTCGTAGGCGACCTTCATCTTCATCGACGGCGGAAGATTGCGCTCGAGTTCGGGGAACAGCGCGCGCACGCCCTTGACCAGCGTCAGCGGGTTGCCCTGCGGCGTCGCGTTCACGCCAATGAAGATCGCATGCTCGCCATTGAAGGCGACGCTGGCATCCGTGCTTTGGGCGGCGAGTTCGACTGTGGCGATGTCCTCCATCCGCACAAAGCCGCCGTCCTTGGCCTTGACGATCATCTTCCTGAACTGGTTGACGTCAGTCAGGCTGGTGTTCGTCGAGATGTTGGAAACGATCAGATAGCCCTTGGTCTGCCCCGCTGCGGACTGGAAGTTGTTGGCGGTGATCGCGGCGGCGACATCGGCCGGCGACACGTTGCGGCCGGCCATCTTCATGGGATCGAGCCACAGCCGCATCGCAAAGGTCTGGCCGCCCAGAATGTCGGCCGAGGCCACGCCGTCGACCGTCGACAGCACCGGCTGCACCACACGCGTCAGATAGTCTGATATCGCCGAGCCCGACAGCTCCTCGGAGGAGAAGCCGAGATACATCACGGCCGTGGTCTGGCCGGTGGTCTTGGTGACGATCGGGTCGTTGGATTCCTTCGGAATCAGGTACTTGACCGAGTTCGTCTTCGCCAGCACCTCGGTGAGCGCCTGGTTCGGATCGAAGTTCAGCTTGATGTAGACCTGGATCGTCGAGGTGCCGAGCACCGAGGACGAGGTCATGTAGTCGACGCCTTCGGCCGAGGCGACCGCCTGCTCGATCGGCGTCGTGATGAAGCCCTGGATCAGGTCTGCGGACGCGCCGGGATAGACGGTCGTGATGTTGATGACCGTGTTCGACAGCTTCGGATATTGCCGAATCGGCAGCACCATCGCCGCGCGCAGGCCGATCAGCAGGATCAGCAGACTGACGACGACCGACAGGACCGGTCGCTTGATGAAAATATCGGTAAAGCGCATCGCGGCGATCTCGATTTCTTTGTCTCAAGAAAAGTGATCCGGCCGAGCCGGATCACTTGGATGGTGTTGATCAGTAGCGCGGCGGCTGCGCCGGGATCTGCGGAGCCGGGTCGGTCGAAATCGACACCGGAGCGCCCGATTGCAGCTTGAGCTGGCCGACGGCGACGACCTTGTCGCCCACCTTCACGCCCTTGATGATTTCGACGCGACCGTCGACCCGGCTGCCGGTCTGCACGAAGGTGCGCACCGCGGAGAGGCTGGTCTTGCCGTCCTCTTCCTTCTTCTCGGTGATCACGAACACGGAGTCGCCGTACAGCGTGTAATCGACCGCCGTTTCCGGCACGGTGATCACGGCCGGCTTCGCCGGCAGCACCACCGTCGTGGTCACGAACATGCCCGGCTTCAGGATCTTCTCCGGATTGGCGACCGTCGCCTGCACGCGGATGTTGCGGGTGTCGGCCGCGACCTGCGGCTCGATCGTGGTGATCTTGGCATCGAAGGTGCGGCCGGGGTAGGCGTCGACCTTGAGCCGGACCGGCTGGCCGACCTTGAGGTTGCCCGAGTCCTTTTCGGTCACCGTGAAGTTGGCCCACAGCTCCGACAGATCGGTCAGCGAGACGATCGCCGTGCCGGCCGTCAGGTACTGGCCGACTTCGACCTTGCGGACGCCGAGATCGCCGGAGAACGGCGCACGCACCAGCTTCTGCGAGATCACCGCCTCGGTCTTGGCGATGCCGGCCAGCGCCTGATCGTAGGCGGCCTGCGCGTTATCGACGGTCGCCTGCGGGCCGAACTGGCGCGATGCCAGCTGCTTGGCGCGGTCGAGCGAGAGCTGTGCGACGGTCGCCTGCGCCTTGAAGTTGGCGAGGTCGCCCTGCTCCGGCATGTCGAAGAACTGCACCAGCGGCGTGCCGGCATCGACATGCGTACCCGGCTCGAACTTGATCTCGGTGACGCGGCCGTTGACGTCGGCGCTGACGTCGACCTGGTGCACGGCCGCAAGGCCACCAACCGCGGTGAGCAGGTTCGGCACCACCTCGGACTTCGCTTCGGCCGCGCTGACCGCGGTCGGCGGCGGCTTGTTGTTGGCGAAGAACTGCTTGATCATCTGGCCGCGGAAGTAATTGAACCAGACGAGGCCGCCAACGAGCACGCCCAGGAGCGTGCCGACGATGATGAACCACAGCACTGGCCTAACCGGACGCCGGCGAGCCTTGGTGTCGATCGGTTCGCCCGAAATCTTGTGTTCGGTTACGATGTTCATGTCATGCGCTTTCTGCAATCGCCGTCTTGCCCGCATCCGCGGCCTGATCGCGGCCCAAATGCGAAGCAATTGCGGCGTCGTTAAGTCCGATACCCCTCAGGAGAAACTCACAGAGCTGCCGCTCCAGATCGTTCGCCTTGCCGTAGACGAGGCAGGGCGTGGCCGGCAGCCTGGTCAGCGCAGCCATCATCACCGAATGATGCGCGAACCAGAACAGGTTGAGCGGATCGCCGCTGAACGGCCGCGCGTCACCGCTGGCAACCGCACGCTCGAGCGAGGCGAGGAAGACCGCCCCGATCAGCTTCTCGATCTTGGCATATAGCAGACGGGCGAATTCGCCGTCATCCAGATGGCTGGTGGCCATCAGTCGCAGGCGCTGCGCCTCTTCCTGATCAGGCCCGTCGGCGATGTGGAGGAAATGCTGGACCATGCCGCGGATCAACTCGACCAGCGTGGCCGTCGAGGGCTCCCGCTCGAGCAGGTCCATCAGTGCCGGATCGGCTTCGCATTCGTCGCTGAGGATTTCGGCGTAGAGCGCCGCCTTGGACGGGAAATGCTTGAACAGCAGCGCCTCGGAAATGGCCGCAGCGGCCGCCACGCTCTTGGTCGTGGTGCCGGTATAGCCATGTCGGGCAAAGCAGCGTTTTGCGGCACCGAGGATCAATTGACGCCTCAGGTCGCTCGTCATTCGCAATGAGCTCATGTTAGTGAGTAAGCACTCACCCACGCAAAAGTCAAGCAGAATGCTGCGGCGCAACCTATGTGGGTGCGAGCTTGTTGGAAAATGGCCACACTTCCCCGCCCGGAGAGCCCGGAACGTTGCTCAGGACGGCTAGGGGAGGCTAGATCGGCTGGAAGCCGAGATCGCCACGGATCCGGTTGACGATGTAAGTCCCGTCCCGGACTGGGAGAATCCGGTCGAGGCTGGCGCTGTCGATCTTCACATTGGCAAATCGCGGCCCCGCCGAGACGTCGTGGACGGCTTTGGCAAAGGCCTCGACCTCGGCCATGGTCGAGATCGCGCGGGCGTCCCCGATGCCGCAGGCCTTAGCGACGCCGACGAGGTCGGCAGCCGCGGAGGTGTGGCTGGTCTGGCCGCCGGTCTCGCCATAGGCCTCGTTGTCGAGCACCACGATCGAGAGATTGGACGGCTTCTGCAGGCCGATGGTGGCAAGGCTCCCCATCCCCATCAGCATCTCGCCGTCGCCGGTGATGACCAGTACCGGCAGTTTTGGTTGCGCCAGGGCCAGGCCAAGCCCGATCATCGCCGCGCCACCCATGCCGCCCCAGAGGTAGAAGTTGCGCGCGTGGTCGCCGGCGGCACAGATGTCGTTGGTGGAGGCCCCGAGGCCGCCGATCGCAACGACGTCCTTGCGGTTCGCAAGCAGGGTGGACACCACCTGGCGGCGGTCGAGGAGATTGGCCTTGCTCATTTGGTGAAAACCTTGGCGCCGATCAGGCGCTGCGACAGCAGGACGGCGGTGGGCGTGAGCGCGTTGTAGGCCTGCGCTGCTGCCGCCTCCAGCACCGCCGGCACCTCGGCCGCATTGGACGCGCGCAGCACCTGGACGCCCGAGAGTTCGAACACGCCCTGCGTGGTCGATCCCATCGGCACCTGCCACGGATTGAACTCGCCCCACTCGCCGCGCATGGTCACGAGCGTGAGGAACGGAAAGCGCAGGATCGGGATCAGCGACAGCATGTTGATGCAATTGCCGACCCCGCTCGACTGCATCAGAAGCACGCCACGCTGTCCGCCGGTCCAGGCCCCGGCCAGGAGCGCGACGCCCTCCTCCTCCGTCGTCAGCGGAATGCCGCGCATCGTGGATGAGGCCAGCACGCGCTGGATCAACTTCGAATGGCCGGCGTCGGGCACGTAAGGCACCTGCCGGACGTCGAAGCGTTGCAATGTCGCGAAAATATCGTCGGGCCAATTCGAGGCCGTGTCAGCAGCATCAGCGCGGGCGTGCATTTTCCTGTCCGGTCGGCTTGCAAATCACGACACGACTGTAGACGGTGAGCCGAGCCGCTCGAAAGAGCGAAAACAGCATATCGGTCTCAACCGGCGAGTATGGCGGCGATGAACGCAAGTGCGAAAGAACTGGCGGCCAATTTCGATCTGGAGAAGCTGACACCCGAATTCTACGACGATCCCTACCCGACTTATCGTGCACTGCGGGAAAACGAGCCGGTCAAGCGCCTCCCGAACGGCACTGTGTTCCTGACCCGCTATGACGATCTCGTCACCACCTACAAGAACACAAAGTCGTTCAGTTCGGACAAGAAGCGCGAGTTCGCGCCGAAATACGGCGACACGCCGCTCTACGAGCACCACACCACGAGCCTCGTCTTCAACGACCCGCCCGCCCACACCCGCGTGCGCCGCCTGATCATGGGCGCGCTGTCGCCGCGCGCGATCGCGGGGATGGAGCCTGATATCGTCAAGCTGGTCGACGGCCTGCTCGATGCCATCGCCGCCAAGGGAGCTTGCGAGCTGATCGACGACTTCGCCGCGTCGATCCCCATCGAAGTGATCGGCAATCTGCTCGACGTTCCCCACGACGAACGCGAGCCGCTGCGCGACTGGTCACTGGCGATCCTCGGTGCACTCGAGCCGGTGGTGTCGCCGGAAGTGGCTGCGCGCGGCAACAAGGCGGTGAAGGACTTCCTCACCTATCTCGAAACCCTGGTCGCGCGCAGGCGCCAGAAGCCGGGCAATCCCGAGCGTGACGTGCTGACGCGCCTGATCCAGGGAGAAGGCGACGGCGAGGAGAACGGCGAGCGGCTGACCGAGAAGGAGCTGCTGCACAACTGCATCTTCCTGCTCAATGCCGGGCACGAGACAACGACCAATCTGATCGGCAACGGCCTCGTCGCGCTGCACCGGAATCCGGACCAGAAGCAGCGGCTGATCGAAAACTCCGACATGATTAAGACTGCGGTCGAGGAGATGCTGCGCTACGAGAGCTCGAACCAGCTCGGCAACCGCATGACGACAGAGAAGATCGAGCTCGGCGGCGTCATACTCGACGCCGGCACGTCGGTGACGCTGTGCATCGGGGCGGCCAACCGCGATCCCGCCCAGTTTCCGGAGCCCGAACGCTTTGACGTCGCGCGCACGCCGAACCGGCATCTCGCCTTCGCCACCGGCGCACATCAATGCGCCGGCATGGCATTGGCGCGGCTCGAAGGCGCGATCGCGATCTCGCGCTTCCTGGCGCGCTTCCCGAATTATGCCGTGAGCGGCCATCCGGTGCGGGGCGGACGGGTGCGGTTCCGCGGCTTCCTGAGCGTGCCCTGCTCCATAGGTTGAGGCCCGCGCGCATCATTTCGAAAGAGCCGCGCATTATCTGTTAGAATGCGTGAGACACGTGAGCTGGAGTGACGAATGAGTAGTCCGCCAGTCGCTGATTTCATCTCGAGGGAGGCGCGCTTCGGCGCCCGCAATTACGAGCCGCTTGGCGTTGTCCTGTCGCGCGGCGAAGGCGTCTTCGTTTGGGACACCCAGGGCAACCGATATCTGGACTGCCTCTCCGCCTATTCGGCGGTCAACCAGGGCCATTGCCACCCGAAAATCCTGGCCGCCATGGTTGAGCAGGCCGGCCGGTTGACCCTGACCTCGCGTGCATTCCACAACGACCAGCTCGCTCCCTTCTACGAGGAGATCGCGGAACTCACCGGCTCTCACAAGGTGCTGCCGATGAACAGCGGAGCCGAAGCCGTGGAGAGCGCGATCAAGTCCGTGCGCAAATGGGGCTATGAGGTGAAGGGGGTGCCCGACGGGCAAGCCGAGATCATCGTCTGCGCCAACAATTTCCATGGACGCACCCTCGGTATCGTCGGTTTCTCGACCGACGCGGCCACGCGCGAACATTTCGGCCCCTTTGCGCCGGGCTTCAAGATCATTCCCTTTGGCGATCTCACCGCGCTGGAAGAGGCCATCACGCCGAACACCGTCGCCTTCCTGGTCGAACCCATCCAGGGCGAAGCCGGCGTCATCATTCCACCGGCAGGCTATTTCACGGGGGTGCGCGAGCTCTGCACGGCGCACGACGTGATGCTGATCCTCGACGAGATCCAGACTGGACTCGGCCGCACCGGCAAGCTGCTTGCGGAACAGCACGAAGGCATCGAGGCGGATGTGACGCTGCTCGGCAAAGCTTTGTCCGGCGGCTTCTATCCCGTCTCGGCCGTGCTTTCCAACAACGAGGTCCTCGGCACGCTGAAACCAGGTCAGCATGGCTCAACATTCGGTGGCAATCCGCTCGCCTGCGCGGTGGCGCGGGCGGCGCTCCGGGTTCTCGTCGAGGAAGGGATGATCGAGAACGCTGCGGTGCAAGGTGAACGCTTCCTGAAAGGCCTCAGAAGCATCCGCGCCAACACGGTGCGCGACGTGCGCGGACGAGGGCTGATGCTGGCGGTCGAGCTCAATCCTGAAGCCGGCCGTGCGCGCCGCTACTGTGAGGCTCTGCAGAGCGAAGGCATCCTCGCCAAGGATACCCACGAGCACACGATCCGCTTCGCCCCGCCGCTGGTGATTACCAGTGACCAGGTTGATTGGGCCTTGGAGAGAATCGCTGCCACCCTGACGCTGGATTTCGCGTGAGGTCTGCCTGCGTCGGAAGACCGCAAGGCCGCTGGCAGTCAACAACGAACGATTTCGCCACCTGGGCGTTGAACGGTTCCGGGCGACTGGGACGAGCGTGGAGTTGCGATCATGCTTCCGCGTGCCGTGTGCCTTTCGGCGTTTTTTGTCGGTGTGTCGATGCTCGCGGCGAGCGTCGGTGCGTCCGCCCAGGACCATCATGGTCGGGGTGGGCCGCCGGGAGCGGCTGCCCGACCGGCAGCGCCGCCTGTGATGGCCCGACCGGCGGCGCCACCTGCGATGGCCCGACCGGCGGCGCCACCTGCGATGGCGCGTCCCGCCGCGCCGGCATTTCATCCCCCGGCCATGCCGCAGCGACCGGCCATGGCGCCGAATCCGGCGCCTCGCATGGCCTCACCGCCACCGCGCCCGGCCCCGCACTTCGCTGCACCGCCACCGCGAGCTGCCCCGCACGTGGCGGCACCGCGACCTGAATTCCACCGCGCGCCGGCAGCTCCGCAACGTCCGGCGATGGCACCGCAGCCGACGCCGCATATCGCCGCCCCCTCACACCCAAGCGCGCCGCCGGCCGTGAGCGAGCGGCGGGAACAGCCGCGCGAGACGCTGTCGCGCCAAGCCTCGGAACGCCAGGGCCGCATCGACCACTTGCAGCAGCGTGTGCAGACATTGCAATCGCAAAAGCCGGAAGGCGCAAGAGCGCAACGCGAGCAGCAGCGGTTGCTGCAGTCGCAGAATAGGCTGCTGGAGCGCGAGCAGCGCGTCCAACAGCGTGAGCAGCACGTCGAGCAGCGACAGCGCGAGATGCTGTCGCGCCAAACTACGGAGCGCCAGACCCGCATCGATCGCCTGCAGCAACGTGTGCAGACCTTGCAGTCGCAAAAACCTGAAGGCGCACGCGCACAACGCGCACAAGAGCGCGCACTGCAGGCGCAGAACCGTCTGCTGCAGCACGAGCAACGGACGCAGCAAATCGATCTGGCGCGCCAGCAGAGGCTGGGACTGCAGGCCCCCGCGGCAACAGCCGCAGCGGCTGCCGCCGCGCGCGGGCGGTTTGCCGCGCACTTCCGCGAGCGGGCGACTGCGCAAACCCAAGCGGCCCTTGTCGCCCGCCACAGCGGCTGGGCTCCCCGGAAGGCCTGGCGACACCGCCATCCCGCGGTGTTCGTGGCATGGCTTGGACCTGTGTTCTGGCCTTACGCCTATTCCGACATTTTTGACTACACGTTCTGGTCCTATGCTTACGAGCCCGGCTATTGGGCGTACGCGTATGACAACTTCGTCGACACCGTGTTCTGGGGCGATGACAGCCCCTATTCCGCCTATGCCAGCACCAACCCGAATGACTATCCGCAAGCCGGCGGCGGCACCCGCGCGCGCCAGCGCGCCAGCGTGAGCCCGCAAACGCTGCAGCAATTGTGCGGCACACCGGACAAGGGCGTCACCGCCTGGCCGCTTGACGATATCACGCGGGCGGTGCGGCCGACGGCGGAGCAACGCGCGCTGCTCGACGCGTTGAAGACCGCGGCGGCCAACGCCGCCGGTGTGTTCAAGGACTCCTGCGCGGAGACTTATGCACTGACGCCGCCTGGCCGCTTGCGGGCGATGATGAACCGCGTCAGCGCGACACTGGATGCGGTCAAGATCGTGCGACCGGCACTGGAGACTTTCTACAACTCGCTCAGTGACGAGCAGCAGGCCCGCTTCAACGCGCTCGGCCCCCACATCGGCGACCGCTCGCCTCGGCAGCAGCAAGCCAGTGCCCAGGAAGCCAATGCCGAAGGCTGCGGCGATCCGAAGTCCAGCCTGACACAGTTGCCGATCCAGAGGATCGAGGCTGTGCTCCACCCCGCTGGCAAGCAGAAGGAAGCGCTCGACCGCCTCAGCGAAGCGACGGCGAAGGGCGTTGAGGGCCTACAGGCAGCCTGTCCGAACGATGTGCCGCTGACGCCGGTCGGACGACTGGAGGCGATGCAGCACCGGCTCGAGGCCATGCTTCAGGCCGCCAAGCTGGTCGAGCCCGCCCTGGACGAGTTCTATGCCACGCTGAGCAGCGAGCAGAAGGCGCGCTTCAACACGCTGCAACAGCTCGCGGGCCCATGACGGCAGCGTCGCATTCTCTCGTTGCAATTCGAGCAGCGGCCGAGCGACGCGGGGTGCCGTCATCGCCCTGCTCCACAGTTCGACCAGAACATACGTGTCCGGGCTGCTTCTCTCTACGAGAAGTGCGGTGGCACGGAATGCAAACAACCGCCTCGTCTTGACCTCACGCGGCGGAAATCGTCTTCGGCCCAGCGTCATTCGCGGTTGGGATCGCTTGAGGCCGCTCTTTCTCATCCGCGCTATTGGCGTTGCATCGCTGGAAGTGAGCAGACAACTCAAGATCGGCCAGGTGGTCCCAGTATTCTGCTTCTGCGAGCAGCTTCCATTTGTTCATGCTGTTGTACGCGGCCTGTTGGCGGCACAGCGAACCCATCGCACGCAAGCGCTGCACTCTCTCCACTGCCTCCACTGCCAACCTCCCTTCGCGCCAGCTTGTTTACAAGCGCATTTATGTTGTCACAATTTCGCAGATTGAATTGACGAGTGATAGTCCGGTGTTTGACGGTCAATCGATGATAGCGCAATCGTCTGACTTTTCACTGACGTGAGCACCTCCAGCCCTGAGAGCTAGTCGAACTCTCAGCGCCGCAGCCCCTTCGGCCAGCGCCGTACGCAGGTGCGCACCAAGACTCACCTCGGACGACGGGTTCCTAAGTCGCAGGTGCATTCCATTTCAGGACTGAAATCTTAATTGTCAGCGGCCTTCCCGCGATAGTGGTTAGCTGGCGATCAGACTGGGCCGGACAAGGTTTGATCCCGAAACTATTTTGGCCCGGCACATTGGACTGCAAGACCGCCTTCGGGCGGTCTTTCCTTATCGCCGTAATAGAATGGCCTGGGGCTGGAACACGCCGGGGCCTCCGGCAAAAGTCGCTAGCGTTGCCCCGCCGATCACAACAATGGCCCCGACGATTGCGCGTCGGGGCCATCCAAGATCATCAGGCGTGGGTACATCCGCCGTGCCTGCCGATCGTTGATGCCACTGATTACCGCATCCGATCTGGCGCAGACCGTGGCGAGGCTGCGGCATCGGGATGATATCATTCTGCCTGAAAGCTGACGGCTGTCCACCTCTCGTTGGTGGTACTCCGACCGGTTCGCTGAATTCGCCCGAGGCCGCCGCTTCAGTGCCGTGAAGCGGAAGGCGCGCTTCAACACGCGGCAACAAGTCGCAAGCCCGTGAAGACAGCGCGCGTGGGAGCTACACCACCGTCCTGTGCCGCGTAATGCAGGTGCGCAGCACCTCGTCCATCGGTTTGCCCCACCAGTCGTTGGAGAAGATCTCGATCTCCGAATAGCCGGCAAACCCCTGCGCCTCGACCGCGGCGCGCGCCGATTTGATGTCGATGACGCCGTCGCCCATCATGCCGCGGTCGTTGAGGATGTCCCTGGTCGGCACCAGCCAGTCGCAGACATGGAACGCGAGCAGGCGATCCTTGCCGGCGCGGGCGATCTGGGCCATCAGCTCCGGATCCCACCAGATGTGATAGACGTCGAGCGCGACGCCAAGCATGCCGCTGCGGCCGGGGTCGAGCCGATCGCAGATGTCGAGCGCCTGTTTCGTCGTGTTGACGCAGGCGCGGTCGGCAGCGTAGGCCGGATGCAGCGGCTCGATCGCCAGCGGCAGCTTTGCCTGTCTGGCGTAGTCAAGCATGTCGGCCAGTGCTTCCTCGACCTGACCGCGCGCTACGACGATGTTCTTGGACGCCTCGCTGCCCGGCCGCGAATATTGCGGCAGGCCGCCGACGACCAGAACGATGCAGGGCGCGCCCAGCGCCTTGGCCTCATCGACGCAGCGGCGGTTGTCGTCGCGAACCTCACCGCGACGCGATGCGTCCGAGGTGAACATGCCACCACGGCAGTAGCCCGACAGCTCGAGGCCGGCCTCACGCACCGCGCGCGCGGCGCGATCGAGACCGACGGAAGCGACCTGGTCGCGCCAGGGATCGATGGCGCGGATGCCATGCCTTGCACAGGCCTCGATGATTTCGACGAGGTCACCCTGCTTGCGGACCGTCGCCGTGTTGAGGGACAGCCAGCGATGGTCGGACGAGAAATCGCGCATCAGTCTTCCAGTCCGTGCGAGGCCAGCACGGTCTTCATCCGCCGCGTCGCCAGTTCCGGATTGGCGAGCAGGCCGGCCTGATCGGCAAGGCGGAACAGCTCGGCCAGATGCAGCATCGAGCGCGCGCTTTCCTGCCCGCCGACCATGGTGAAATGATCCTGATGGCCGTTCAGATAGGCCATGAAGACGACGCCGGTCTTGTAGAACCGCGTCGGCGCCTTGAAGATGTGGCGTGACAGCGGCACCGTCGGCCCCAGCACGTCGTGGAAGCCAGCCTCGTCGCCTGCCGCGAGCCGCGACAGCGCGTAGGACGCAGCGGGTGCGATCGCGTCGAAGATGCCGAGCAGCGCGTGCGAGAAGCCCTGGTCGTCGCCGGCGATCAGCTCCGCGTAGTTGAAATCGTCGCCGGTGTACATCTTGATGGGCTTGTCCAGGCGCCTGCGCATGTCGATCTCGCGCTGCTTGTCGAGCAGCGAGACCTTGACGCCATCAACCTTGGCAGCGTTGTTGTTGATGATGGCCACCGCAACGTCCATCGCCCTGTCGAGGTCCTTGGTGCCCCAATATCCGGTCAGAGCGGGATCGAACATATCGCCGAGCCAGTGGATGATCACGGGCTCGCGGACCTGCGACAGCACGCGGTTATAGACTTTGGCGTAATCGTCGGCGCTGCGGCCGAGTTTTGCGAGAGCACGCGACGCCATCAGGATGATGCGGCCGCCGACCTTCTCGACGGCCGAGATCTGCTCCTCATAGGCGCGGATCACATCGTCGAGGCTCTTGGCATCCTCGACCGCAAGATGATCCGTGCCCGCGCCGGAGAACACCAGTGCGTTGCGCCGCTTGGCGGCACCGACCGAGCGGGTGATCAGCTCCAGCGAAGTCGGCCAGTCCAGCCCCATGCCGCGCTGCGCGGTGTCCATCGCTTCGGCGACGCCGAGACCGAGGTCCCAGACGTGCTCGCGGAAGGCGATGGTCTTGTCCCAGTCGACGGCGGCGGAGAGCCAGGGATCGTTGTCCGCAAAGGGATCGACAACCGTGTGCACGGCCGAGAACGCGATGCGGTTCAAAGGTCCATCGAGCTTCGCGGGGAACGTTCGCGACGCCGCGAGCCGGTAGGTCTCGATCGAACGATCCGCTTTCGGCAACTTCAGCGACAATGACGACATTGGCTGGACGGGCTTGTTCATGTGTCCCTCCTCAGGCCTTGATCGGGGCGACGTCGATCCAGCGCCGCTCCTTCCAGCTCTTCAGCGCGCATTCGGCGAGCTGCACGCCCTTGACGCCTTCGAGCAGCGTGAACTTGTAGGACGCGTCCTCGTAGACGTGGCGGATGAACATCTCCCACTGCTCCTTGAAGCCGTTGTCGTAGGTGACGTTGTCGGGCAGCTTCTGCCAGTCGCCGTAGAAGTCATGCAGCCGCTTCTCGTCGGGATTCCACACCGGCCGGGGCGTTGCCTGCCGCGCCTGGATCATGCAATCCGACAGGCCCGCGACCGCCGAGCCGCGTGTGCCGTCGACCTGGAAGGTGACGAGGTCGTCGCGATAGACGCGCGTCACCCAGGACATGTTGATGTGGGCGATGACGCCGCCCTCGAGCTGGAAGGTCGCGTAGGCGGAATCATCCGCGGTCGCCTTGTACTTCTTGCCCTGCTCGTCAAAACGTTCGGGGATATCCGTGTTGCCGATGCAGACCACGCTCTGGACGTTGCCGAACAGGTTGTCGAGCACGTAGCGCCAGTGGCAGACCATGTCGAGGATGATGCCGCCGCCGTCCTCGTCCCGGTAGTTCCAGGACGGCCGCTGCGCCTCCTGCCAACCGCCTTCGAACACCCAATAGCCGAACTCGCCGCGCACCGAGAGGATGCGGCCGAAGAAGCCGGAATCGCGCAGGAAGGCGATCTTCTTCAGGCCAGGCAGGAACAGCTTGTCCTGCACCGTGCCATGCTTGACGCCCTTTGCGTTGGCGAGCTTGACGACCTCGAGCGCCTCTTCGAAGTTCGTCGCGATCGGCTTCTCGCAATAGACGTGCTTGCCGGCATTGATGGCCTGGGTCAAAAGACCGGGCCGCGCCTGCGTGGTCGCGGCGTCGAAGAACATGGTGTCGTTCTTGTCGGCGAGCGCCGCATCGAGGTCGGTGGTCCAGCGCGTGATGTTGTAGCGCTTGGCGAGGGCTTCGACCTTGTCTGCGCTGCGGCCGACCAGGATCGGATCGGGCATCACGCGGTCGCCGTTCTTCAGCCTGACGCCGCCCTGCTCGCGGATCGCGACGATCGAGCGGATCAGATGCTGGTTGAGCCCCATGCGGCCGGTGACGCCGTTCATGATGAGGCCGAGGCGTTGGGTGGTCATGCCAATTGCTCCTGAAGTGATTTTGGCTGTTCGAGCGGGGCGAGCGCCGACCAGTCCGGATGGACCGACGTCGCAAAGCCCGTTGTGGCGAGCGATCCCGTCAGGAGATCGCCGTCTTGAATGGAGAGCCGGACGCCCTGCCCCGCGTCGACATAGAGATCGGGATGCGCGGCCGCGAAGGCCGCAGCTTCAGCGGTGGGCGTCTCGCCAAAGCCGTCGACATAGTGGTGGCCGTTGCGCTCGGCATGGGTCACGCCGATGAAGGCACCGAGCGCGAGATCCTGCTGCACGGCGAGACCCGCCTGGCAGGTCAGGTCCTCGCCGGTCACGAAGAACCGCGCGCCGCCCGCGCTCCATTTCGCCGCGCGGGTCGCATTGACGATGGACTTGTAGAGGCCCTTGCAGGATTTCGAGGAAATGCCGCAATAACCGAGCGTACGCGCCGCTGGGAAGGCATCGTAGGAATCGTCGGCCTCGTCGATGATGAAGCCGTGCGCGGCGAGCGATCCCAGCGGCGACTGCCGCGTGATATCGCGCGGCATCGGCTGTTCGACATAGAGCAGCCGTGACGCGATTGACCGCAGCGCTGCATCGTGGTCGAGCCGGTCGGTCAGCGCATGCAGTGCGGAGAGATCGGCATACTGCTCGTTGGCGTCAAGCGTCACCTTGTAGTCACGCCCCAGCGTATCGAGCTCCTTGCCAATACGCGTCAACCGAGCTGCATCAGCCACGAAATCCCCTGATAGCTTCAGCTTGAAGTAATTGGCACCGGCGTTCTCGCGTGCATCGGCAACACCGCCCTCACCTTCGACGGTATCGTCGAGGCCTACGGTGTGCCTGATGGCAACGCGCGGCAGCGGCTTTCGGCCCGCGAGAAACTGCGCGATATCCGTTTCCTTCAGCTCAGGAGAAAGTCGCGCATCGATGCCCGCAACGTTGCCGGCCATCCCGTCGAAAAAGTTGGTGTCCATGGCACGCAGCAGTGCGTCGAGGATCGCCTTGTCGATTTCCGCGGGGCCATAAGCCGCCGCAAGCGCTGGAATATTCTTTTTCGCACAAGTCGCGACCTGGGCACCGATGCACGAGGCATGCAGATCGAACGCCGTCAAGAATCCAGTCCGCGCAAGATAAAGGCCCCGCGCAATCTCCAGCGAACGCCGCAGGCCGTCGACCGTCTGCGCCGGCGATAGCTCCGGCCGCTTGTCGAACCATTTTGGCACCAGCAGCTCGGCGCTGGCACCAACCGCATTCCCCCTGCCCTCGACCTCAATCTCGACCCGCACGAACAGCTGCGGCGTCCCATTGATGGTGATCGCGCCAAAGCGGAACGGCCGCGCGAAATGCACGGGACGTTCGAAGAATGCGATGTCTCGCAGCTTCAGGCGCGGCGCCATGATCGTCAGTCCAGTGCACCCTGTGAGAAGAAATGCTTGCGGATGCGTTGCACGAGCTCGGTGAAAACAGGATCGGCCATCACATCGAGCGACCGCGGGCGCGGCAGCGGCACGTCGTAGATCGCCGCGATCGCGCCGGGACGTTCGGTCATGACCAGCACGCGGTCGGCAAGGAACACGGCCTCCGGAATCGAATGCGTGATCAGCAGCACCGTCTTCTTCGTTTCGCGCTGGATCCGCATCAGTTCGACATTCATGCGCTCGCGCGTCAACGCGTCGAGCGCGCCGAACGGCTCGTCCATCAGCATGATCTTGGGATCGTGCACCAGCGCACGGCAGATCGAGGCGCGCTGCTGCATGCCGCCCGAGAGCTGCCAGGGCAGCTTCTTCTCGAACCCTTCGAGGCCGACCAGCTTCAGCAGCGCCTTGGCGCGATCGAGATAGTGTTGTCGTGGCAGCCGCTTCATGTCGATTGGCAGCATCACGTTCGCGAGGATGTTGCGCCAGGGCAGCAGCAGCGCGTTCTGGAAGACGATGCCGACATTGCCGTGCGGCTTCGTGACCTTCTCGCCCTCGACCAGGACCTCACCTGATGTCGGCGGCAGCAACCCCGAGATCAGCTTGAGCAGCGTGGACTTGCCGCAGCCGCTTGGGCCGACCACGACGAAGAACTCGCCGTCGTTGATGTGGAAATCGAGCGGACGCAGCGACGGCACGTCGCCGTCGCGCGTCCGGTAGGTCTTCGACACGCCGGACAGTTTGATGCCCGACGCATCGCCGGCAGCCCGGTCGCTCACCAGTCTCAGATGCGCGGCCTGCTGCACGGTTTCGCTCACGATTGTCGCAGGTTTCACGAGCCACTCTTCGGCAGATAGTCGTTGGTGTAGAAGGCCTTCGGGTTCTCCTTGGCCTTGGCATCCAGTCCGCCATATTCGACCATCAGATTGACGGAGTCCGTCATGTTCTGGTCGGTGACCTGGAACGGCCGCTTGCTCTTGGTCTCCGCGGTCCGGTAGAGCGGAATGGTCAGCTCAAAGCCCTGCGTCAGCGTGTCGATCTTGCCGCCCTTGGGGTTGGCATCGAGGATCGACTGCGCGGCCGCCTTCGGCTCCTTCTCGGCAGCTTCGACCGCCTTGGTCGTCGCTGACATGAAGCGGCGGACGAGGTCGGCATTGGCCTTCACATAGTCGGAGTTGGCGATGATGCCGGAGGAGACCATGTTGATGCCGTAGTCGGCGAACTTGATCGGGAACACGTCCTTGCCGGTGGCATCCTTGATCTTCATCGACTGGTCCATGACGTAGCCGAGCAGCAGATCGGCCTGGCCGTTGATGACGGCGTTGAGCTTGGTCTGGCCGTCGCCGGCGACCGTCTGGAAATCGCTCTCCTTCAGGCCGGTCTTCTTCAGGAACAGCGGCCAGATCTGGGTCATGGAATCGGCCGGCGTGATCGCCACCGTCTTGCCCTTGATGTCCTCAGGCTTCCTGATGTTCTTGTCGACGAGGCCCATCGCCGACATCGGGCTGGTCTGCAGCAGCACGCCGGTCGCGACGACAGGTGCGCCCTTGATCGCGGCGCGCATCATGGTGGGGACGTCGACATAGCCGAAGTCGGCGGTCTTGGCGGCGACGGCCTGCGTGGTCGCAGCCGAGCCGCGGCCTTCCTGTATCTCAAGATCGATGCCTTCAGCTGCGTAAATGCCCTTGGCCTTGCCGTAATAGAACGGCGCGTGCTCGCCATAGACGTACCAATTCAGCATCAGCACGACCTTGTCGGCTGCCTGCGCGGGCATCGCCGCAAACACCATCAGCGCAGCCGAGACAGCTCCTATCCACCGCTTCATCGTTTCTCTCCCTTGCCCTTGTTGCGTCGGCCGTTGGTGGCCGTTCGTTGCTTGAGTTAAGAGGCGAAAATCACGTCTTCACGCTGGCTGACATGCCAGGGTATGACCAGCTTCTCGACCCGGTCCACGATCCAGAACAGGATCACACCGAGCAGCGCCAGGATCACCAGCGCTGCGAACATGGTCGGCAGGTCGAACGTGCCGATCGAGCGCTGCATCACGTAGCCGATGCCGGAATTGGAGCCGACGAACTCGCCGACGACCGCGCCGACCACGGCGAGCGTCACCGACACTTTGAGGCCGGAGAAGATCGCAGGCAGCGCATGCGGCAGGTTCACCGCGAGGAAAACCCGGAAGCGGCTGCCCTGCATGGCGCGGGCGAGATCGACCATATCAGGGTCGACCGACTTGAAGCCCTGCACGGCGGAGACGACCACGGGGAAGAAGCCGAGCAGGAACGCCGAAATCACTTTTGGAATGATGCCGAAGCCAAACCACACCACGAACAGCGGCGCGATCGCGATCTTCGGCACGGATTGCGAGAACACCAGCAGCGGATAGACATAGCTCTCCATCGTCTTTGAGCCCGCGATCAGCATGGCGACGGGGATGCCGAACAGCGCCGACAGCAGGAAGCCGCAGACGGTCGCATATGTGGTCGGCCAGGACTGGCGCAGCAGTTCCGGCCATTCGGTGCGCAGCACGGCGAGAACATCGCCCGGCGCCGGGATCTGATAGGCGGGGATCTTGAACAGGCGGATCGCAAGATCCCAGGCGACGACGATGAAGACCAGGAACAGGAACGGCCGGACCCAGGCCGCATTCAGCATCTTGGATACCACACTTTGCGGCTTCAACTCAGCCACGTCTCACTCCCGGCATTCTTCTTCGTTCGGGGGAGAAATTAACTCGTTGGATAAATACTGTCCAGAGCTTTCCCTGTGACGTTTTGTGCCGGTTCCTGGCTTCCTCTCGTGTCCCGGACGCGCTGCTTGCGCTACGTCCGGGGCACGAGACCGCCTCACCTTCGGTGTCATTCCAAGCGAAGGCGGGGAATCCAGTACGCCGCGGCTTCTCGGTTCAATCTCAACCGTCTCTGGAATACTGGATTGCCCGCCTTCGCGGGCAATGACGGCGGAGATTGAGGAAACGACGGACGATTAGTCCACCAACGCGCGGACTAGGCCACTAAACCGTCTGCGCCACTGCGCTGCGCGACTTCGGCGCCTTGGCGGTCTCGAACAGCGCGGTCGATCGCCCCGTCAGCGCGGCCAGCACGAGGCCGACCATGTGCGAAAGCCGCTCGTCCTTGGCGTCCTTGGCCAGCAGATCGCGGCCGAAGATCACGCTCAACGTGGCCGAATTGGAGAGATAGAAGAAGCAGAGCCCGGCGATCGAGATATAGAGCTGCACCGGATCGACCGCGACCCTGAAATCGCCGCTCTCGACGCCGCGCAGCACCACGGTGCGGATCATCTCGACGAAGGGCGAGTGCATCGACTTGACCTTGGTCGAGCGCTTGAGGTGCTTTGCGCGCGCGAGGTTCTCGGTCTGGAGCAGCGACAGGAATTCCGGGTTGCGCAGGAAGTAGCTCCAGGTGAACTCGATCAGCCGCCGTATCGCTTCGGGCGGATCGAGATGCTCGAGATCCAGCCCCCGCTCTTCGCTGCGGATCTTGTCATAGGCGCCTTCGAGCACCGCGAGATAGAGCTCGTCCTTGTTGCCGACGTGATAGTAGAGCATGCGCTTGTTGGCGCCGGCCTTCGCCGCGATGCGGTCGACACGCGCGCCCGCGAGCCCGTGGGTGGAGAATTCCTGCTTGGCGGCTTCGAGAATGCGCAGCCGCATCCCCTCGGGGTCGCGCTGCCATTTCAGAGTTCGCTTTGCCTTCGCCAAACCGGTTGCTCGCTGGGTGCTTATAAGACGCATGTAACACGCGCACGCGCGTTTGAGAACGATCTCGTGCCCCGGACGCAGCTTCGTAGGGTGGGCAAAGGCGCATTTGCGCCGTGCCCACGTCTTCTCATCAATTGGGCAAAGACGTGGGCACGCTCCGCTTTGCCCACCCTACGGGAGTCTTCGTCGCATCCGCACAACGACGCGGGAAGAGTGCGGCCCCTTACTCCGCCGGCTTCGGCGAGCGCTCCAGCAGCACCGTCTGGATCCCGCAGGTGCCGTTCCGCACCGTCATGATCCGCGTGCCCGGCTTGCGGCCGTTGCGCACCTCGGTGACGTCGAGGCCGGCGGCGATCAGGCGGGCGCGGGTGGCGTCGATGTCGGCGACCCGCCAGCTCAGGCCCCAGAGACGGTCATGCAGGGAATCCCCGCCAGCCACGGGGCGGCGCACCACTTCGACGATGAGGTCGCCGCAGCGGAAGAACATCAGCTGGCCCCAATCCTGGTGCGAGCGGTCCAGTGCGAGATCAAGGCCGAGCCGCGCGCCATAGAGCGCGGCGGCGCGGTCGGAATCCTCGGTGGTGACCACGACGTGGTCGAGCCCATCGATCGGCGCGATGTCGGTCGCAGCCGACAGCGGCCGCTCCGCGGCGAGCTCGAGGAAGAACATGCGCACGCCGCGCGTCAATTCGGTTGCGGCACGCGTGCGTTTCCAGTGCAGGGCTGCGCCGCTCGCGACGTCGCTGCTTTCGACCTCGGCGACCGGATCCGGCCTCAAGGCCACCCGCTCCAGCCGCCGGTGCATCTTGCTCATGTCTGCGACACGAAAGCACAGGCTGGCGAGCACGCCCTCGCAGTCGTCGAGCAGCGCGCGGATCCGGTCCGCCGCCACGTTAAAGCCGCTCGGCGCCATCAGCTCGATCGTCATGTTCGCAAGCGTGAACAGCACGCGGTCGGCGCCCTCGCCGGAATTCTGCCAGGCCGGCGCGCGCCCGAGCAGCGTCTGATACGCCGCCTTGGCCGCACCGATATCTCTCACCAGGGCGACGACGTGATCGAGGCCGGTGATCATCATTCCCCCCTTGATCGACCTGGAACCATGTTCCGAAGGACGGCGTTTGTCCGGGCTTGGCATGGACCGGTGATGGTCGTATTCCGGCCCCATGCCGACCTCAAGCGCTCGGGCGGCAGATTTGCGAATAATTTCAGCGTCCCTAGAGCGGAACCGGTGTTAGAGTAAGCCCGCCGGCCGGGACCACCCAGCGCATCACGGACAACCAATGCAGGCTCTCTTTATCGGTCAGACTTACATCGACGTCGTCTTCATCACAGACCACATGCCGACCGGCGACGAAAAGCACGTGGCAACGGACTACGCGGTCTCCTTCGGCGGCAACGCGGTTACGGCGGCGTTCTGCTGCGCCAAGCTCGGCATCGTGCCCGATCTCATCGCCACGGCCGCCAATGACTGGCTGGGGCGCATGTTCCAGGACATGTGCGCGAAATACGCGATCTCGCTGCACGGGCGGAAGGTGAACCAGTCCTCGCTGTCCTTCATCATGCCCAAGGACGGCAAGCGCGCCATCGTCCGCTGCCGCGACGACGAGCATATCCATCCGTTCCCGATGCTCAATCTCGGCGGCTGCCGCGCCCTGCACATCGACGGCCATCAGCCCGATGCGGCGATCCACTATGCAAAGGTCTGCCGCGAGGCCGGCATCCTGACCTCGCTCGACGGCGGCGGCCTGCGCACCAACACGCATGAACTGCTCGCATTCATCGACGTTGCCATCGTCGCCGAACGCCTGTGCGAGCAGATGGACCTGACGCCCGAGAAGATGCTCGACCACCTCAAGAGCCGCGGCTGCAAGATCGGCGGCGTCACCATGGGTGAGAAGGGTCTGCTCTGGTACAATGAAACGGGTGCGGTCGAGGTCATGCCGGCGATGCCGATCCCGCGCGAGCGCGTGATCGACACCAACGGCGCCGGCGACGTCTTCCACGGCGCCTATGTCTATTCCTACCTCGCCCACCCCGGCAAAAGCTGGCGCGAGCATTTTGATTTTGCCCGCGCCGCCTCGACCTTCAAGATCCAGCGCCTCGGCAACGAGGCCGGGCTGCCGACCCTTGTGGACATCGCCAAAGTCAGGCACGAGTTCGAAGTCAGGGTCTAGGATTTTGTAAGGGCATATCATGGGGCGCGTCTTTATCGCCGGCAGCATCAACATGGATGTGGTGGCGACCGCCGATCGCCACCCCAAAGTCGGCGAGACCGTCGCCGGCCGGCAGGTGCTGTATTTTCCTGGCGGCAAGGGCGCGAACCAGGCCGTCGCGGCGTCACGGCTCGGTACGAAGACCACGCTGATCGGCCGGCTTGGCAAGGATTCGTTTGGCGCTGAGCTGCGGACGTTCCTCGGTGCGCAGGGCATCGATCTCGGCTCTGTTCAGGACGCCGACACGCATAGCGGCACCGCGATCATCACGGTCGCGGCCTCCGACAACACCATCGTCGTCATCCCCGGCAGCAATGCGCTGGTCGGCGCCGACGATGTCGCGGACGTTCCGCTGGCGACAGGCGATGTGGCCGTCAGCCAGTTCGAGATTCCGCTGCCGACGATCGCCGCCTTCTTCCAGCGCGCCCGAAGCGCCGGCGCCACGACGCTGCTCAACCCGGCACCGGCGCAAAAGATGTCCGCCGAGCTGCTGGCGCTCGTCGACATCCTCGTGCTGAACGAGACCGAGCTCGGCTTCCTCGCGGGCGTGGAGCTCTCCGACGGCGACGAGGCCGCAACAATCATCAACGTCGCGCGACAACTGCAGGCACGCGAGGACCAGACCATCTGCGTCACGCTCGGCAAACGCGGCGTGCTCGCGCTCGCCGGCCGCGAGGAATTCGCGGTGCCCGGCCGCGCGGTGAAGGCGGTCGACACCACCGGCGCTGGCGATTGCTTCGTCGGCGCGCTTGCGGCGCAGCTGGCGAGCGGCGTGCAACTGCGCGCCGCCCTCGCCTTCGCCAACGCGGCCGCCTCGATCAGCGTGCAGCGGATGGGCGCAGGTCCTTCGATGCCGACGGCCGCGGAAGTCGCCGCGGTCTTGTAGAGCGTGGCGCTTTCTTCACCTCGCCCCGCAAACCGCGCGATCAGGTCAGCGCACTCTTCAGGTCGAAGCCTTCATCCGCGGCCTGCTCCGGCGTGATCGAGCGCTCCAGGCCGAACAGGCGGCGGCCGAACATGTGGTCGCCGGCGCGGTTGACCGACTCGATGCCGAGCAGTCTGTCGCCCTTGTAGCAGAACGCCGAGAAGGCTTTCTTCGCGGGATCGCCGCGCAGCACGACGCGGTCATAGCCGGTGGTCAACCCCGCCATCTGGAGCTTGTCGTCGCCCTGGTCGCTCCAGAACCAGGGATGGCTGTCATAGGCCTTGCGGTCGCCGGTCAGCCGCGCAGCGAGGCAGCGGGCGTGATCGGTGGCGTTCTGCACCGACTCCAGCCGCTGCGATCCGCCAAAGCGCGGACTGGCGAACAGCGCGCAGTCGCCGATCGCGGAGATGTCAGGATCTGACGTCGAGAGATATTCGTCGACGATGATGCCGGCGGCGACGGCAAGCCCTGCCTCCGCCGCAAGCTCGATGTTCGGCAGCACGCCGACACCGACCACGACGAGGTCGGCCGGCAGATGCCTTCCATCGCTCAAGGAAACGCCGGTGACCTTGCCGCCCTCAGCCTCGATCGAGGTTGCCTGCACACCGAGGTGAATGCGGATGCCGGCCTCGCGATGCCGCGCCTGAAAATACTCCGAGACCTCCGCCGTCACCGCGCGCGCCATCACGCGCGGGGCGAGCTCAAGCACATCCACCTCGATGCCCTTGATCCGCGCGGTGGCCGCGAATTCGAGGCCGATGAAGCCGGCGCCGATGATCACCGCGCGCTTCTTCGACGGCATGATCTTCCGCAGCGCCTCGCTGTCGTCGAGGATGCGCAGATATTTCACGTCGGGCAAATTCGCATTCGGCAAATCAAGCAGCCGGTTGCGCGCGCCCGTGGCCAGCACGAGGTGGCCGTAAGGCAGCGTCTCGCCGGATGCGAGATGCACCTTGTGGCCGGTGCGATCGATCGACACCGCGCGGCCCGCGATCAGCTCGATCTTCTGATCCTGGTAGAATTTCTCCGGCCGGAACATCAGGCTCTCCGGCCCGGCCGAGCCCTTGATATAGGCCTTGGACAGCGGCGGCCGCTGATAGGGCAGATGCGCCTCGTCGTTGATCAGGCAGACGCGATCGGAAAAGCCCGCCTGACGCAGGGATGCCGCGACCTGATAGCCGCCATGGCCGGCACCGACAATGATCACCGGACCACCCGTCATTGGAACAGCCCATTTCCGGAGACACGAGCGTCACCCATGTCGTCTCCTCTCTCGCTGATATTGGCTTGGCTTGCCCAGGAGGAGCCGGCGCTCGTGTCCGTTCCTAAACGAAGGCGGCCCATTTGAGCCCATCATTCCGTCCTGCGCAAGAGCGGTATGCGGGGCACTGGCGGCCGGGGATTGTCACCCCCGACCTTCTGCGATTTAGTTGCAGCAACGACCTCATGCCGGGGATATTCCAGATGCCAGCTCCCGTCTCCAAACCCGATGATCCCGCCCTGCTGCGGATCGACGGCCCGATCGCAACCATCACGCTCAACCGCCCCGCCGCGTTCAACTCGGTCAACCTTGCTATCGCGCAGAAGCTCGAACAGCTCGCGACCTATCTCGAAGGCGCCGACGACATCAGGGTCGTCGTGCTCGAAGGAGAAGGCCGCGCCTTCTCAGCCGGCGGCGATCTGCAGACGATCGGCGCTGCGGCCGAAGCCGGCGCGGTCACGCCGGTCGTCGGCGAACTGCTGAAGCATTATCACGCCTTCATCGAGATCATCCGGCGCATGCCGAAGATTTCGCTGTCCAGCGTGCACGGCTCGGCGGCCGGCGCCGGCATGGGCCTCGCCTTCGTCACCGATCTCTGCATCGCCGCGGAGGATGCCAAGTTCACGCCGGCCTATGCCAAGATCGGGGTGTCGCCGGACGGCGGCTCGACGGTCGGAGTCGTCGGGACGGTCGGATCGCGACGCGCCCTCCAGATCTTCCTGTCGGAGGACAATTTTACCGCGCAGCAGGCCTATGAATGGGGCCTGGTTGCGAAGGTCGTCCCCGCCGCGGAGTTGAAGGCGGCCACGCGAAAACTCGCCGAGCGCCTGGCGCAGAATCCGCCGGCGGCGATCGCCGGCACCAAGTCGCTGGTCTACCAGGCCGCGACCACGCCGGTGAAGCAGCAGCTCGATGCCGAGGAGCACAAGATCATCATGGCGATGAACACGGAGGATTTCCGCGTCGCCGTGAAGAAATTCACGAGCAAGGGCAAGTGAGCGCGCCGGCACCGGCGCGCTCGTTCTGCGGCCTGCGCCATGGCGCGACCGACTGGAATAGGCAGGGGCTGTTTCAAGGACGAACCGACAACCCGCTGAACGCGGACGGCCTTGCGCAGGCGCACGAGGCCGCGGACATGTTGCGCGGGACCGGCATCAGCCGCATCGTCGCGAGCCCGCTGGTGCGCGCGGCGCGAACGGCCAAGATCATCGCGGACGCCATCTCGGTGCCGCTCTCGATCGACGACGGCATCATCGAGTTCGATTTCGGAAGCTTTGAGGGCCTCCCTGTCCGCGACCTCATGATCAAGCACGGCGTCAACTCAGCGACGGGCCTCGTCTCGATCTTGCCCGCCGACGGCGAAAACTGGGACGCCATGACCGAACGGTCGCTGGCTTGCGTCTCCGCGTGGCTCGACCGTCATCCCGACGACGACTTCCTGTTCGTCTGCCACGACGCGGTGATGCAGGGAATGGCGAAGTCGCTGTGCGGCAGCTATTTCAAGAACAGCCACGGCACGCCGTTTCGTTACGTCCGCGAAGACGAGCAATGGCGCGTCGAGCAGCTCGTCACTTAGGACAGATGTAGCCCGTCCCCGCCGGCGATTTGAAGCATCCGACCGATTCCGGCAGCACGTGCTGCGGCAGCCACAGCACCACGCTCGGGAAATAGATCGCGAACGCGATCGTGGCCAGGAACACCACATAGATCGGCAAGGCGGCGCGTAAGGCCTTGGCAAAACTGATGCCGACGAATTTCGAGGCCATCAGCAGCACCAGCCCGTATGGCGGCGTGATCAGGCCAAAGGCGAGCGTGGCGATCAACACGACGCCCATGTGCACGGCGTTGATGTCGCCGGCCTCGGTCAGCGCGTTGACCAGCGGCATGAAGATGATGATGGTCGGCACCGGCTCGATGAAGTCGCCGACCACGGTGAAGAGCAGCACCATCAGCAGCATGATCAGATGCGGATCGTTGCCGGCAATCGAGGTGATCATGTCGGCGATATAGGTCGCACCGCGTAGGTAAGCCAGCATCCAGCCGAAGGCATTGGCGGCGCCGATCGTGATCAGCGGCAGCGAGAAGATCAGGCCGGCAAGGCAGAAATCGTATGGGATCTTTTTGATATGCCCGCGGTTCAGCGCGGGGATCACGACGACGACAATCCAGACCACGGCGACGACGCCGGCTTCCGTCGGCGTGAACCAGCCGGTGAGGATGCCGCCGAGCAAAATGACAGGGATCATCAGCGGCAGGGCGGCGTCACCCGCGGCAAACACCACCTGCCGCAGCGGCGCGCGGGGCTTGCGCAAGCCGGAGGGGCCGAAAAAATAGCAGTAGATCATCAGGCCAAAGCCGATCATCAACCCGGGCACGACACCCGCCATGAACAGGCCGGCGATCGAGACATTGCCGACGGCGCCATAGACCACCGCCGTGATGCTCGGCGGCACCAGCGCGGCGATGGTCGAGGCGGACGCGATGATCGCCGCAATGAAGGCGGGCTCGTAGCCCTCGCGCTTCATCGGGCCGCCCAGCGCACGGCTCATCACGGCGACGTCGGCGGTGGTCGAGCCCGACATTTCCGAGAAGAACATGCTGAAGACAACGACGACCTGCGACAGCCCGCCTCTGATATGCCCGACCAGCGACACCGACAGATTGGCTATTCGTACCACCACATTGGCCGAGCTCATGAGCTCGCCGACCAGCAGGAAGAACGGAATCGCCAGCAGCGCCTCGGAGTCCACGCCGTCAAAGATCTTCTGGATGATCGCGGCGAGCGAGACGTCCGACAGGAGCGCGCCGATGAAGACGCCGGCCATCAGCGAGAACGGCACGGGCACGCCGAGATAGCCGAACGACAGGAAGCAGATCGTCATCAACGCCAGGACAATGGGTGCACTCACGGCTGCGCCCTCATCTGCGCGTCGGTGATAACAGGCCCGTCCTCCTCGGGCGGCTCGGGATGGTCAAAGCCGTTGCGCAGGCCGTTGACGAGCTGTTCGATGGTGAACAGGCCTATCAGCACACCCGACAACGGGATGATCGCGTAGAGCGAGGCGATCGGCGTGCCCGACGGCAGGCGAAAGCTGCCGAAGCCGCGCAGATAGTTCTGATAGCCGTACCAGATCAGGCAGAAGGCGACGCCGAGTACCACGAGGCGGATGATCACTTCGACGATCAGCCGCGACGTGCCATGCATCGCCTCGGAGATCGCGGTGAGATAGAGGTGGTCGTTGCGCCGGGTCGCGGCCGCCGTGCCAACGAAGATGGCGTAGATGAATAGCGTCGAGGTGACTTCCTGGAGCCACAGCCAGGGATGGCCGATGACGCGGGTGACGATATCGGCGGTGACCGACAGCGAGAAGCCGAAGCAGAGCACGCCGCACAGGATCATCAACGCAAGCTCGAGCCAGTCGAGCCAGCGCCATTTCAGGTGGCGTTGCCGTTGCACCAGCAGTTTGTCGGCGATGGACATTGTTGCTCCCGGCTGCAGCTTTCCGTCATGGCCGGGCTTGTCCCGGCCATCCACGCACTTGGTGCGGGCTCGAAGGAAGAACGTGGATGCCCGGGACATCTGGCGCGAAGGCGCGCTTCTGCCCGGGCATGACGACTTTGCTGAAACTAGTTGATCGACCGGATCAAATTCTTGATCTTCTCGGCCTGCGGGCCGAGCTCCTTGGCAAGCTTGTCGAGATAGGGATCGGCGATCGTCGTAAAACTCTTCTTGTCGACATTGTCGACGACCTTCACGCCCATCTTCTTCAGCTTCTCGGCCGCCGTGCGCTCGAGGTCGAACGCCTTCGCGGGCTCTTTCGTGCTGACCTCATTGGCCGCGGTCTGCACCCACTGCTTCTGCTCGGCCGACAGGCTCTGCCAGAGCTTGTCGGAGACGAACACCAGCGCGTTGTTGGCCTCGTGCTCGGTGATGTTGAGGACCGGGGCGACCTCGTAGTGCTTGTTGACGAGGTAGACGTTGATGCTGTTCTCGGCGACCTCGACGACGCCGGTTTGCAAGCTCGTGTAGACGCTGCCGAACGGCATATGCACGGTCTGGGCGCCGTAGGCCGGGAACATCATGTCCTCGGTCGCAGTCGCCTGCACGCGCACCTTCAGGCTCTTGATGTCGCCGACATTGTGGATCTCCTTCTTGGAGTACATGTGGCGCACGCCCTGCGACCCCGTCGCGATCACATGCAGGCCCTGCGTGGTCTCGTCGATCATGGTCTTGAGGGCTTCGAACACGCGGGGGTCGGCCAAACCGTTGATCACGTGTTTCTCGTCGCGGAACAGGAGTGCAGCGACATCACGCCGGCCTGCGGCGAGATCGTCGCGGTGTTGGCCGAGGAGATGATCGCGAATTCGATGTCGCCGGCCTTGACGAGCTGGAGCAGCTGCGGCTCCTGGCCCAGTTGCGCGCCCGGATACTGGTCGATGATCATGGTGCCCTTGCTCAATTCCTTGAGCTTGTCGGCAAAGAGGTCGCCCGCGATGGAATAGCCGGTGTTGCGCGGCTGATCGTAGGCAAAGCGATAATGCTTCACCTCCTGTGCCCCGGCCCCGGTGACGAAAAGTACGGCGGCCATGGCCACCAACCCACGCATGGATCGTGCAATCATCGTTTCCCCCTGTTTTATCGCCCGCCGCTTGTGCGGTCTGAGCGGTCGTTCGGGTGGTTCGTCACCCCTTCTCAGTCTGCTTCCCAGTCCTCTGCATGAAATCGAAGTCGCAGCCCTCGTCGGCCTGCATGATGGTCTCGTTGAATAGCCACGCGTAGCCGCGCCGCGCCTCGTCCGGCGCAGCGGCCGGCTTCAATGCGGCGCGCCGACGCTCCAGCTCGGCGGCATCGACCAGCAGCTCGATGCTGCGCTTGGCAACATCCAGCCGAATCATGTCGCCGTTCTTCACCAGCGCGAGCGGTCCGCCGACGGCGGATTCCGGCGTGATGTGAAGCACGATGGTGCCGAACGCGGTGCCGCTCATGCGCGCATCCGAAATGCGCACCATATCCTTGGTGCCGCCGCGCGCGAGCTTCTTCGGGATCGGCAGATAACCCGCCTCCGGCATGCCGGGCGCACCCTTGGGGCCCGCGTTGCGCAGCACCAGCACGTCGTCGGAGTTCACGTCGAGATCGGGATGGTCGACCCGCAAGGTCATGTCCTCGACGGATTCAAACACCACCGCACGCCCGGTGTGCTGCAACAGCTTGGGGCTCGCGGCTGACTGCTTGATGACGGCACCGCGCGGGGCGAGATTGCCGTGCAGGACGGCAAGGCCGCCTTCCTTCTTGATCGGATTGTCGCGCGGGCGGATCGCATCCTGGCCCGGCACGTCCTCCGCATTCGCGACGACATCGCGCAGCGTCTGGCCGCTGATGGTCTTCGCGTCGAGATCGACGAGATCGCCGAGTTGCGCCAGCAATTTCGGCACGCCACCGGCGTGGTGGAAATGCTCCATGTAATGTTCGCCCGACGGCTTGAGGTCGACCAGCACCGGCACTTCGCGGCCGATCTGGTCGAACACTTCGAGATCAAGGCGGTGGGGCGAGCGGTGCGCCATCGCCGTCAAATGGATCAGGCCGTTGGTCGAGCCGCCGATCGCCTGGAGGACGACCTGCGCATTCCTGAACGAGGCCGGCGTCAACAATTCGCTCGGCTTCGGCCCCTTGGTCTTGGCCATCTCGGCGGCAACCCTGCCGCTCGCTTCGGCCAAGCGAAAGCGTTCGGCATGCGGCGCGGGAATCGTCGCGCTCATCGGCAGCGACAGGCCCATGGCTTCGATCATGCAGGCCATGGTCGAGGCCGTGCCCATCACCATGCAAGTGCCGACCGACGGCGCGAGGCGGCCATTGACCGCTTCGATCTCGGCATCATCCATTTCACCGGCGCGATATTTGCCCCAAAGACGGCGGCAGTCGGTGCAGGCACCGAGCACCTCGCCCTTGTGATGGCCGACCACCATGGGACCGACGGGAATGACCACGGTCGGCAAATCGGCGCTGATCGCGGCCATGACCTGCGCAGGAAGGGTCTTGTCGCAGCCGCCGATCACGATCACCGAATCCATCGGCTGGGCCCGGATCATCTCCTCGGTGTCCATCGCCATCAGGTTGCGCAGATACATCGAGGTCGGATGCGCAAAGCTCTCGGCGATCGAGATGGTCGGGAATACGAACGGCATCGCGCCCGACAGCATCACGCCGCGCTTGGCGGCCTCGATGATCTGCGGGACGTTGCCGTGGCAGGGATTGTAGTCGCTGTAGGTGTTGGTGATGCCGACGATCGGGCGCTCCAGCGCGTCGTCGGAATAGCCCATGGCCTTGATGAACGCCTTGCGCAGGAACAGCGAGAAGCCGGCATCGCCATAGCTCGTCAGACCCTTACGCAAACCACTCGTCATCATGCCGCTCCTTCTCGCTTGCCATTGTGCTACAGCCTGCCCCCTGATTGTCAATAAGATTGGGCCAGATCGTCGCGCTTTCTGGCTCTGGACACCGCCTGTGGACACAAATTATTGACAATCTGGCCTCGCCCTGCTCCACAAGGCGAACCGGCAGATGCCGGAGGCTGAGGGCATGTCCGACATTCGCACCGCTGAGGCACTGCCGGTCCGGCGCGACGATCCGGACGATGTCGTCGCGCGGCTGGAAGAGGACATCATCTTCGGCCGCCTGCCGCCGGGCGCGCGCCTCACCGAGGACGCGCTGATGTCGCGCTACGGCACCTCCCGGCACTTCGTGCGGCAGGCCTTGGTGGATGCCGAGCGGCGCGGCATCGTCCGCCGCGAGAAGAATGTCGGCGCAACCGTGCGGTTCTACTCGGCCGAGGAAGTCCGGCAGATCTACGAGGTCCGCGAGATGCTGACGCGGCAGGCCGCACTGATGATCCCCCTGCCCGCGCCGCAAGGCCTGATCGACGAACTGACCGCACTGCAGCGGCAATATTGCGCGAAGGCCGATGTGCAGGATTTGCGCGGCATCCACGAGGCCAACGACGCCTTCCACCTCGCGCTGTTCTCGGCCTGCGGCAATCCCTATCTCGTCCGCTCGCTCCAGGACTACATGAACCTAACGCTGCCGATGCGCGCGAAAAACCTCGCCGACCGCGATGGCCTCGCGCAATCGCGGCGTCAGCATGAGTTGATGATCGAGCTGTTGAAGGGACGCGACAGCTGGGCGCTGGCGCAGCTCTGTGTCGACCACATGCAGTTCAGCAAGTCGGATTATCTGGCGCGGATTGCGGGTGAGGAAGCCACTCGGTAGGGCCAGCACTCACCAACATGGGGTAGCCGCGAAAGAGGCCGCCAACGCAGACGGCCTCCCAAAATTCTGAACTGACCCGCGCTCTTATTTGAGGTCGAGTGCCCGGCAGTAGTAGCCGCTCTCAACGCCGGTCCAGCCCCGCTCCATGCGGTTACTCCGGCACTCGTAGTAGGACTTGAAGTTGAGGACGTTCTTGCAATTCGCAACCGCGCCGCCGGAGAGCGAGCATCCGGGACCTTGGTTTGGGTTCAGGTGAGCCGCGGGACTGACCGGTGCGGCGTTCACCGACGCGATCGACAAGGTAGCAAGGGTCAACGCTGACATCGCTAACGTCTTCATAACCATCCTCCCTGTTCTTGTTACCCGGGACGGCAAATGCACGTCCCGAAACAGAAGATAGCACGACGCGAGTGACATGTCCTTCTCAATCAGAGCTTGTTTCCATTCAGTATCGCCTCAGCAAGCCGCGATCCACGCTGGGATCGCCGTAGCCGGCGCAGGCCCTTGTCGGATTCTTGATCAAATCTGTCCGGACGCGCCTGAACGTCTTGCCGGCCGCGTCGGCAACCTCGGGACGAAATTTACCGGGATCGTAGCGCTCGCCGTCGCGGGCCTTGATGGCCGCGGCATAGGCGTCGATCATGGCCATCGCCGCCTCGGGGCTGCCGAGCAGCCGGGCGCCGAGCTGGACACCGCCGGCACCATCGACCTCGTAGCCGACGCATCGTTGCTCCAGCACGACGGATGCGGTGACGAGCTGGTCGAGGAACGCCGCTTCAGCGTCGCTGAGCGTTGCGGCCCGCGCCGGCTCTGAGACGATCATCGCGAGCATCGCGGCGGTTGATAGCGTGATTTTCAAGCGCGGCCCTGACGACCCATAACAAGCCCGTACAGGAAGAGGAGAATGATGGCGCCGACCACGCTGCCGATGAAGCCGGCGCCCTCCCCGAACTTATACCATCCCACGGCCTGACCGAGCCACGTCGCGACGAACGCGCCGACGATTCCCAAGACCGTCGTCAGGATGAACCCCGTGGGCTCGGATTTGTCGCCGGGCATGATGAATTTCGCGACTACGCCGACGATAAATCCAATGATGATCGTCCAAAGGATACCCATGTCCATCGCTCCATTCGGTCGGTTTGCACATCAACGTCTGAAGGAATGCGTGATCGCTTGATGGGCCAGACGATCCCGGGAACGACGTTGATCTAGATCAATGGGCAGCAGCGGCCGAGCCGAAAGCTGGCGCCTGCTCTTTCTTGTGCGGACGGTGCTCAACGAGCCCCGCAACGCGAAGCGGATCAGTGCATGGCGATCATAGGCGAGATCACGCACACCACGACCTACCGCTATGCAAAGCCGGTGACGTTCGGCACGCACCGGGCGATGTTCCTGCCGCGGCGCGGCGCCTCGACCCGGCTGCTTCGCTGGTCCGCTGCTACCAGCCTGCCGTCAAAGGTGCATTGGGTCACCGACTCCCGCTCCAATGCCGTCACGGTGATGGACTTCAGCGAACCCGGCAGCGAGCTGACATTCACGTTTAGGGTTCGTGGCGTCTATTTCGGCATCAAGGGCCTGGAGACATTTCCGCTGGAGCCCCGGGCCGAGGAGGTCCCCGTGCAGTACACCCCGGACGAATGGACCGACCTTGCCGGTTACCTGCGCCCGCATGCCGACGATGCAGACGGCAGTCATGCGGCTTGGACCAAGAGCTTCGTTGCCGGCGATCAGGATCAGACCGTCGACGTGCTGCGCCGAATGCTCGGCAAGTTTCGCAGCGACTTCAGCTATCGCGGCAGAGATGCCGAAGGCACACAGTCACCCGGCGAAACGCTGCGCACGAAATCGGGCACCTGCCGGGACTTCGCCTGGCTGATGATCGAGACGTTGCGCCGGCTCGGCTTCGCCGCTCGCTTCGTCAGCGGTTATCTCTATGATGCGGCGCTCGATGGCGGCGCCGTGGGCATGACCGGCTCGGGCGCGACCCACGCATGGGTGCAGGTATTCCTGCCCGGCGCCGGCTGGCTGGATTACGATCCAACCAACAGTTTGAGCGCCGGCTTCGACCTCATTCCGGTGGCCATTGCGCGGCATCCGGGCCAGGCTGTGCCGTTGGCTGGCTCGTGGTTCGGCGATCCCGGCGACTATTTGGGCATGTCGATCAATGTCGCCGTCAACAAAATTGGCGAAATGCTCGATCCTTCGGAGGCGTAGGCAACCGAGATAGGCGCGGCGGTCGCTGACCATGGCATTTTATCGCAACAGTACGAAGGGACATGGGCCGCTCGACGCCGTCGCCGTCCCGTTTGAGGCCCTGAAGGGCAGGATCCGGCAACTTTACGAAGGCGACACGTTCGGCTGCATAAAATTCCGATATGCCCTGCTCGCACTGGATATCGTCACGGTTCTGTTCATCATCGCGACCTCGTTCCTGCCTCGCAACAGGGCCATCGAGACGCTCGATGTCGTGTTCGGCGTGCTGATCCTTGCGGATTTCGCCGCACGGATGATCATCAGCCATCACCCGCTGCATGACCTCGCGCGATTGTCGACCTGGACCGACATCGTCGTCATCATTTCGTTCCTTGCGCCGCTCGCCGGAGAGGCCGGCGGCTTCCTGCGCGCATTTCGAACATTGCGGCTGCTGCGCGACTACCAAATGGTGGCGCGGCTCCGGGTCGACAGCGCCTTCTTCCGGCGAAACGAGGAAGTCGTCTTTGCGGTCGCCAATCTCGGCGTGTTCATCTTCGTGATGACGGGGATCGTCTACGAGACCCAAAAATCCCACAACCATCAGATCGCCAACTATGCCGACGCGCTCTACTTCACGGTCACCGCACTGACCACGACCGGCTTCGGCGACATCACCTTGCCCGGGACCGTCGGCCGCCTGATCACCGTCGTCATCATGATCTTTGGCGTGACCCTTTTCCTGAATCTCGCCAAGGCACTGCTCGCGCCCTCCAAGGTACGCTTCCCCTGTCCGGTGTGCGCCCTGCAGCGCCACGATGTCGACGCGGTGCATTGCAAAGCTTGCGGCACCGTATTGAACATTCCCGATGAAGGCATGGACTAGGCTGCATGCCGGCGCGAGTGCCGCGGAGAGGCCCCCTCACCTCATGACTGTGGAGAGGGGGCATGGCATTTCAGCGCTTATTCCAATCAATGATCCGGCTCGCGTCGCCGTCGAACTCGTGGCTGCAGAACGCGCCGCCCTGATAGTGATCGCCGACCGGATCCGGCTTCAGCTTGGCCTGCTCGGCCATCGCGTGCTCGCGGAAATCCTCGGCGCGGCCGGTGGGGCGATAGCCGAATTCGTAGGCGCGGTGGTTGTCCCACCAGGCGCGCTCGTTGAGGGAGGCGCCGTAGAAGACCTCGAAATGGATGTCGGGATGTTCGAGCCCGATGCGGCAGAGCTGCACGAGGTCGTCGGGCTTCAGCCAGATCGAGAGCCGGCGCTGGTCGAGCGGCATGTCGCCGAAATTGCCGATGCGCAGGCAGGTCACCTTCAGGCCGTGCTTGTCGGCGTAGAGCGCACCGACGGCCTCGCCGAACACCTTGCTGACGCCATAACGGCCGTCGGGGCGCGGAGTGACGTCGGTCCCGATCTTGTGGTGGCGGGGATAGAAGCCGACGGCGTGGTTGGACGAGGCGAACACCACGCGCTTGACGCCCTTGCGGTAAGCCGCCTCGAACAGATTGTAGCCGCCGATGATGTTGGCCTGGAGGATTTGGTCCCAGGTGCCTTCGACCGAATAGCCGCCGAAATGGATGATGCCGTCGACGCCCTCGCAGATCGCCTCGCACTGCGCGAGATCGGCGAGATCCGCCGCCTTGAATTGTTCGTTCGCGCCGAGATCGGCGGGCGGCTTGATGTCGGAGAGCAGGAGATCCGGATAGATCGGCGGCAGCAGTTTTCGCAGGCTCGTGCCGATTCCGCCCGAAGCTCCCGTCATCAAAATACGCGGCATGTCTTCCCTCGCCTGTGGTGACCGATTTGCGGCCGTAGATAACTGATGCTAGCAGACTTGGACAGAGGGAACGCAACAAAGAGACCTGCACATGAACGATGCATCGTCCCACACTCAAGGCTGGCGGCCGGCGACCTATTACCCCGATCCAGCGATAAAAGCACTGGACCCCCGCTTCGAAAAATACTGGCTAAAGCTTTCGGCGGTGGAGCGGCTGGCGACCGGCCTGCGCTGGGCCGAGGGTCCCGTATGGTTCGGCGACGGGCGGTATCTGCTCTGCAGCGACATTCCGAACCAGCGCATCATCAAATGGGAGGAGGAAACCGGAACCGTCTCGGTTTTCCGAAAGCCCTCGAATTTCGCCAATGGCAACACGCGCGACCGCCAGGGCCGGCTCGTCACCTGCGAGCACGGCGGGCGCCGCGTGGTGCGCACCGAATATGACGGCAGCATCACCGTGCTGATGGATCAATTCAACGGCAAGCGGTTGAACTCGCCGAACGATGTCGTTGTTAAATCGGACGGCTCGATCTGGTTCACCGATCCGACCTTCGGCCTGCTCGGCAATTACGAAGGCTACAAGGCCGAGCCCGAGATCGATCCGAATGTCTACCGGCTCGATCCCGTGACCGGCAAGGCGACCATCGTCGCCGAAGGCGTGCTCGGTCCGAACGGGCTGTGCTTCTCGCCCGACGAGAAGATTCTGTATGTCGTGGAATCGCGCGGCGTGCCGAACCGAAAGATCCTCGCCTATGACGTCTCGACCGACGGCACCACGATCTCCAACAAGCGCGTCCACATCGATGCCGGCCCGGGCACACCGGACGGCATGCGCTGCGACATCGACGGCAATCTCTGGTGCGGCTGGGGCATGGGCGATCCCGAGCTCGACGGCGTCGTGGTGTTCGCGCCCGACGGCGTCATGATCGGCCGCATCGCGCTGCCCGAACGCTGCGCCAATCTCTGCTTCGGCAGCGTCAAGCGCAACCGCCTGTTCATGGCGGCGAGCCAGTCGATCTACGCGCTGTATGTGAACACGCAGGGCGCGGTCGGGGGATAGGCGTTCCGCAGAGACGGTCTCGTAAGGTGGGCAAAGCGAAAGCGTGGCCACCGCTTCTTGTTCGTCGCGGAATGGTGGGCACGTCGCTTCGCTCCTTTGCCCACCCTACGAAGGAGCCGTGTAGCCCGGATGGAGCGAAGCGCAATCCGGGGACCGGTCCCGCATTACGCTTCGCTTCATGCGGGCTACAAAAAAACGCCGGAGCGGTCTCCCGCTCCGGCGCGTTGTTCGTTCAGGCGAAAAGCTTACGCCGCGTTGAAGCCCGCAACCGCCTTCACTTCGAGGAAGTCCTCGAGGCCGTACTTGCCCCACTCGCGGCCGTTGCCCGACTGCTTGTAGCCGCCGAACGGCGCGGTGCGGTCGTTGGGCACGCCCTGGAGGTTGACGTTGCCGGCGCGGATCTGCCGTCCGACGCGCTTGGCGTTCTCCACCGTGTCGGCCGTGACGTAACCGGCAAGCCCATAGGGCGTGTCGTTGGCGATGTGCACGGCCTCGGCCTCGTCCTTGGCGCCGATGATGGTCAACACCGGTCCGAAGATTTCTTCGCGAGCAATCGTCATGTCGGGGGTGACGTCGGCGAAGATGGTCGGACGGACATAGAAGCCCTTGTTTACGCCTTCGGGCAGGCCCGGGCCGCCGGCGACGAGCGTTGCGCCCTCGTCGATACCCTTCTTGATCAGGCCCTGGATCTTGTCCCACTGGCCGCGGTTGACGACCGGGCCGATGGTGGTGCCTTCGGCGCGCGGATCACCAGCCTTGGTCTTGTCGGCGACAGCCTTCGCGATCGCGGCGACTTCCTTCATCTTCGACAGCGGCACGATCATGCGCGATGGCGCGTTGCAGGACTGGCCCGAGTTGTTGAACATGTGCATCACGCCGCCGGTCACCGCCTTGGTCAGGTCGGCACCTTCGAGGATGACGTTCGGCGACTTGCCGCCGAGCTCCTGGCTGACGCGCTTCACGGTCGGCGCGGCCCGCTTGGCCACGTCGATGCCGGCGCGGGTCGAGCCGGTGAACGAGATCATGTCGATGTCAGGATGCTCGCTCATGGCGGCGCCGACCTCGGGGCCGAGGCCGTTGACGAGGTTGAACACGCCCTTCGGCACGCCGGCTTCGTGGAGGATTTCCGCGAAGATCAAAGCCGAGGTCGGGGTGAACTCCGACGGCTTCAGGATCATGGTGCAGCCGGCGGCGAGCGCAGGCGCGACCTTGCAGGCGATCTGGTTCAGCGGCCAGTTCCAGGGCGTGATCATGCCGACCACGCCGATCGGCTCGCGCAGCACCATGGCGGTGCCGACCGGTTCCTCGAAATGGTAGTTCTTGAGCACGTCGAGCGTGGTCATGAGGTGGCCGAGGCCGGCGCCGGCCTGGAGCTTCTCCGCCATCGGCAGCGGCGCGCCCATCTCGTCGGAGACGGCGGCGCCGATCTCCTTGAGGCGGCCCTTGTAGATCTCGATGACTTTCGTGAGCAGCGCGACGCGCTCCTCTCGGCTGGTCTGGGAGAAAGTTGCAAAGGCGCGCTTGGCAGCAGTGACGGCCTTGTCGACGTCAGCCTTGGAGCCCAGCGCAACCTCGTACATCGCCTCTTCCGTCGCGGGATTGACCACGGCAGCGGACTTCTTGACGGCGGGATCGACCCAGGCGCCGTCGATGTAGAATTGCATGCGATTGACCATCGTTAACCTCTTCTTGGGGGCTTGGAGGGGGCGTTTCGGCAGGCATCCTTGCACGAAAGCGCCGGCAATTGAACCCGCCATATGCGGGGCCAGCGTTGCGGCGGACGGAGGATATATGAGCCGATGACGGGAACGAGGCAAGGCTCCCTCAGGTGTCATTCCGGGACGCGCCACTTGGCGCGGGCCCGGAATCCATAACCATGATCGGGAGCATGGATTCCGGGCTCGACGCTACGCGTCGCCCCGGAATGACACGGCAGTTACCTCGACTACACCGCCATCTTCCGATGCAGCACCGGCGCGCCGGTGGTGAGGCTTTCGGCCGCATCGATGATGGCGTTCGCATCGATGCCGTAATGGCGGTAGAGGTCCGCGATCGTGCCGGTCTGGCCGAACTGCTCGACGCCAAGCGCCTCGACGCGATGACCGCGGACGCCGCCGAGCCAGCCGAGCGCGGAGGGATGGCCATCGATCACGGTCACGATGCCGCAGTCGCGCGGCAGCGGCGCGAGCAGCTTTTCGATGTGGCTGAGATGCTGCACACCACGCCGATCGCGCCGCAATTTCCGCGCTGCGGTCCAACCCGCATGCAGGCGATCCGCCGAGGTGATCGCGAGCAGGCCGATGTCGCGGCGGCTTTCGCCGATGAAGCCGGTCGCCTCGATCGCTTCGGGCGCGACCGCGCCGGTATAGGCGATCACGAGTTCGGCATTGGGCCCCGGCTTGCGCAGCCAATAGGCGCCGTCGGTGATGCCCTGCGCAAGCTCCGGCGTCATGATCCGCTGCGCCTGCTCGATGCTGCGCGTCGAGAGCCGCAAATAGACCGAGCCGCCCTCGCCCGGATCGCGCTGCATGTGATTGAAGCCCCACGCCATGATCACGGCGAGTTCGTCGACGAAAGCCGGCTCGAACGAGGCGAGCCCGTCCTGCGCCATGCCGATCAACGGCGTCGCGATCGACTGGTGCGCGCCGCCCTCAGGCGCCAGCGTGATGCCCGATGGCGTCGCTGCCACCATGAAGCGCGCATCCTGGTAGCAGGCGTAGTTCAGCGCATCGAGGCCGCGCTCGATGAAGGGATCGTAAAGCGTGCCGACCGGCAGCAGTCGCTCGCCATTGATCTGGTGCGACAGACCGAGCGCCGAGAGCATGATGAACAGGTTCATCTCGGCGATGCCGAGCTCGAGATGCTGGCCCTTGGGCGAGAAGTCCCAGTTGAACGTGGAGGGAATTTTCTCGCTGCGGAATAAGTCCGCCTTCTCGCCCCGCGCGAACAGGCCGCGCCGGTTCACCCACGGACCGAGATTGGTCGAGACCGTGACGTCGGGCGAGGTCGTGACGATGCGCCTCGCCAGCTCGCTGTCGCCGCGCGCGATCTCGTTCAGCACGAGGCCAAAGCCCTGCTGGGTCGACATCTGCGGCGACGGCTTGAACGCGAGTTGCTGGGGCACCTCGACGACGGGCGCCGTCAGCCGGCGGCCGTCCTGGTTGAACGGCACGCGCGCGAGGAAGGCGTCGAGCTCGGCAGGAGCTAGCGCGAGGCCTTCGTACTTGTCCCATTCGTGGCCTGGACGGATGTTCTGGCTCTCGCGATATTTCTCCATCTGCGCGACCGTCATCAGGCCGGCGTGGTTGTCCTTATGGCCCTGGAACGGTAGGCCGACGCCCTTGATGGTGTAGGCGATGAAGCAGACCGGGCGATCGTGGTCGATGGACTCGAACGCCTCCAACATGCTCGCCATGTCGTGGCCGCCGAGGTTCGACATCAGCGCCAGCAGCTGCTCGTCGCTGCGCCTGTCGATCAGCTTGGTGATCGGGCCCTGGTCGCCGATCTCGTCGTGCAGATGCTTGCGGAAGGCGGCACCGCCCTGGAAGCACAGCGCGGCGTAGAGCGCGTTCGGGCAATTGTCGATCCAGCGCTTCAGTGCCTCGCCGCCCGGCTCGGCAAAGGCCTCGCGCATCAGGCGACCGTATTTCACGATCACCACGTCCCAGCCGAAATTGCGGAACATGGTCTCGAACTTTTCCCAGAGCCCCTCGCGCACGACGGCGTCGAGCGACTGCCTGTTATAGTCGACCACCCACCAGGTGTTGCGCAGGCCGTGCTTCCAGCCTTCGGCGAGCGCTTCGAAAATGTTGCCCTCGTCCATCTCGGCATCGCCGACCAGGGCAATCATCCGCCCTTCGCGGCGATCCTTCATCCAGCCATGCGCCTTGACGTAGTCCTGCACCAGCGAGGCAAACAGCGTCTGCGCGACGCCGAGGCCGACGGAGCCGGTGGAGAAATCGACGTCGTCGACATCCTTGGTGCGCGAGGGATAGGACTGCGCGCCCTTGAACCCGCGAAAGTTCTCCAGCTTCTCGCGCGTCTGCCGGCCGAACAGAAACTGGATGGCGTGGAACACCGGGCTCGCATGCGGCTTCACCGCGACGCGATCCTCGGGGCGCAGGACGCTAAAATACAGCGCCGACATGATGGTCGCGAGCGAGGCGGACGAGGCCTGGTGTCCCCCGACCTTGAGCCCGTCCGCGTTGGCGCGGATGTGGTTGGCGTGATGGATGGTCCATGACGACAGCCACAGCGCCTTGCGGGCCAGCGCGGTCAACGTGTCCAGACGGGCGGTATCAACGGGCATGACAATGGCTCCCGGAAACAGTTCGGACGATGATACGCCTGCGGGCGGCGCCAAACTTCTCAATTTTTCGCGCCATGCCTCAAAATATTGGGATATCTTACCAATGGATCAGCACTTCAGACAGGTTTCATCCCAATGCCAGACCTCGACGCCATCGACCGGAAAATCCTCGCTTTGCTCCAGAACGACAGCCGGCTGACCATGCAGGAACTGGCCGACAAGGTCGGGCTCTCGGTGTCGCCCTGCCATCGCCGGGTCAAGCTGCTGGAGGAGCGCGGCGTCATCAGCCGCTACATCGCCACCGTCGACCAGAAGGCGCTGGGGCTGCATGTCAGCGTCTTCATCTCAATCAAGCTGGCGCGGCAGAAGGAGGAGGATCTGAATCGTTTCGCCCGCGCGATCTCGAAATGGGACGAGGTGCTGGAGTGCTATCTGATGACCGGCAACCGCGACTATCTCCTGCGCGTGGTGGCGGCCGACCTCGCCTCCTACGAGACCTTCCTGAAGACCAAGCTGACCCGGCTCGACGGCATTGCCTCGATCGAGTCGAGCTTCGCGCTGAGCCAGGTCAAATATTCGATCGCCCTGCCGGTCTGACGGCCCCGCCGGGCTATTTCGGAACCGGTGTCACATGGGCGCAATAAACCCCGCCGATGGTCACGGGCGACAGGCACCCTGCCGAAAGAAGGATCCATGACCGCATCCGACCGCACCCCTGAAATGGCCAAACGCGAGCGCATCATCCGGGAAATGACCGACGATCTCGACGAAGAGCTGGAGATGGAGCTCGATGACAGCAGGCTCGACGAGCTGCTCGACGAGACGGACGCGCTCCGCCCAACGGTGGATCGCAGGCTCTATTTCCGGGAATTGCTCCGCCTCCAGGGCGAACTGGTCAAGCTCCAGGACTGGGTGCAGAGCGAGAAGAAGAAGGTCGTGGTGCTGTTCGAGGGCCGCGATTCCGCCGGCAAGGGCGGCGTCATCAAGCGCATCACCCAGCGGCTCAATCCCCGCATCTGCCGCGTCGCGGCACTTCCGGCGCCGAGCGAGCGCGAGCGCACGCAATGGTATTTCCAGCGCTACGTATCGCATTTGCCGGCCGGCGGTGAGATCGTGCTGTTCGACCGCAGCTGGTACAACCGCGCGGGCGTCGAGCGTGTGATGGGCTTCTGCTCCGAGCACGAGTACCAGGAATTCTTCAAGACGGTGCCGGAGTTCGAGCGGATGCTGATCCGCTCCGGCATCACTCTCGTCAAATACTGGTTCTCGATCACCGACGACGAGCAGCAGTTTCGCTTCAGCATGCGCATCAGGGATCCGCTGAAGCAATGGAAGCTGAGCCCGATGGACGTCGAGGCGCGCAGCCGCTGGGAGGCGTACACCAAGGCCAAGGAGACGATGCTGGAGCACACGCATCTCCCGGACTCGCCGTGGTGGATCGTCGACGCCGTCGACAAGAAGCGCGCCCGCCTCAACTGCATCGCGCATCTGCTCAGCCAGATGCCGTACCAGGGAGTCGCCCGCGTGCCCGTGGTGCTGCCGCCGCGCGTCCGCAACCCCGACTATCACCGCGACCCGACTCCGCCGGAGATGTACGTGCCGTCGAAATATTGACGGAGGTATCGTAGGGTGGGCAAAGGCGCAGCGCGCCGTGCCCACCATGCGTCCACGTTTGTGGTGAGAATGGTGGGCACGCTACGCTTTGCCCACCCTACTTGGCTGTCATCTCCACGGCTGCACGATGATCTTGGTGTGCGCCCCGGGGTTGGCGAGATCAGCGAACGCTCTTGCGACGCCGTCGAGGCCGACCTCGGCGGTCACCATCGCCGCCGCATCCACCTGCCCTTCCGCGATCAGGCGCAGCGAGCTTGCGAACTCCTCCGGCGTGTAGCCGAGCACATATTGGACATTGAGCTCCTTCATGATGCCGAGCATGGGTTCGCTCCTGTCGGTCTCCATGCAGACGCCGACCACCACGATGCGCGCGTCACGCGGAGCGCCTTCGAATACCTGCTGCAACAGGCCTGGCACGCCGACGCATTCGAAGATGATCGCGGGCTTCAGTGCCGGCAGCATGGCCTGCAACGGCGGCCGCGCCGCCTTCTCGGCCTCCGACATCTGCGCGTGCTCGGCCCAGGTCGCGTAGGGCTGCGTCACCTTGGGATCGACGACGATATCGGCGCCCAGCCTTACCGCGAGCGCACGCCGTGCCGGCGAATAGTCGGCCGCGACGATCGGATGCAGACCCTTGATCCTCAGCGCCGCGATCACCGCGAGGCCGACCGGGCCGCAGCCGATCACGAACGGTACCTCGCCGCCCCGGATGTTGGCTTTCGCCACGGCGTGGACGCCGACGGCGAGCGGCTCGGTCAGCGCCGCATGTTCGGGCGCGAGACCGTTGGGCACCTCAAGCAGCAGGGGCTCGCTGAGCAGCATCGCCTCGGCATAGCCGCCGATATTGTCGTTGGAATAGCCGATGCCCTCGATGCCCTGCGGCGTCACGAGCGCCGGCAGCGAGCAGACGCGGGTGCCGGGCTTGAGCTTGCGCGCGGTTCCGGGACCGTAATCGACGATCTCGCAGCAGAACTCATGGCCGAACACGACGTCGCGGGCGAGATCCATCGGCTTGCGGCCGGTCTTCCTCGCCATCTCTACCATGCGGGGGGCATGCAGGCGCGCATGAAGGTCGGAGCCGCAGATGCCGCAGGCGAGCGTCCTGACCAGCACCTGACCGTTGCCCGGCTTCGGCTCGGCCATCCGGTCGACGACAATCTCACCGTTCCTGAAAATCGCAGCGCGCATCCGGCTCCTCCCGTATTGTTGGAGCCGTTGATAGCACGAAGCGGAAGCTGCGAACTTGCGTCAGGGGTTCGGGGAGCGCTCTTCCAGCACCAGCAACTGGGCGCGGCGGATGCGCTCGCGATGGGCGATGTAGAGACCGCTGGCGACGATGAAGGCCGCACCAGTGACGGTCCAGACGTCAGGCACTTCGCCGAACAGGAAGAAGCCCAGAATGCTGACCCACAGCAACTGCGTGTACGAGAACGGCGCCAGCACCGAGGCATCGCCGTAGCGATAGGCCAGCACAATGATCCATTGGCCCACGGTCGACGCGACGCCGATCACGATGCCGAGCCCGATCGCGGTCCAGCTCGGCGTCACCCAGACGAACGGCACCATCAGGCTGAGGATCGCAACGCCCGTAAGCGCCGAATAGGCCATGGTGGTGAGGACGGCTTCGCGCCCGCTCATCATGCGCGTCAGGATCAGCGCAGCGGCCCAGCAGAATGCCGAGATGATCGGGAAGAACGCGGCGGCGTGAAACGCATTGGAGCCCGGACGCAGGATGATCATCACGCCGATGAGACCGATCGCGGTCGCGATCCAGCGGCGCATGCCGACCTTCTCGCTCAGGAAGATGATCGACAGCGCGGTGACGAACAGCGGCGAGACGAAGCCGGTGGCCGAGGCTTCCGCGATGGGGAGGAAACGGAGACCGGTGATGAAGAACAGCGAGGAGCCGAGCAGCGCGACGCCGCGCATGCATTGCAGGCCGAGGCGATCGGTGCGCATCGCATGCAGCGGCGAGCCCGGCAGCATCACCGGCGTGAACATCAGCGCGAACGTGACGAAGCGAATCCAGGTGATCTCGATCGACGGCAGGCTCGTCGACAGATACTTTGCGGTGACGTCGGAGCAGCCGAGGAATACCGTCGAGAGCAGCACCAGCGCGATGCCCTTGAAGGGGTGATCGACGCGCGCAGGCGCGCGGCGAGCCTCCTGCTTCTTCTCCGGCACGGGCATGGGAATACTGTCGAGCCTTGCGGCTACGGCGGGCGGCGGTGTCACGGCTGGAACCTGGGAAAACTACGATTCGGGAACGATCGTAAAAAACGACAAATGCGCCGCTTTCACAACTTCCGAAAACAGGATGCCGATATGCGCTGATGACCCCGCGCGTCAATACTCCATTAATAATAGGCGTTTGTGCACTACAACATGGGCAGACTGCGCGGCTTCGGACCGCGCGGAAACGCCGCATCGAGCGCCGAAATCTCCTCTTTCGTCAGCACGAGATCGCCGGCCGCCGCATTCTCGCCGGCATGTTCCGCGGACGAGGCCTTCGGGATCGCGAACACCGTAGTTGCACGGGTGAGGAAGCTCAGCGCGACCTGCCGCGGTGTCACACGACGCGCCTCCGCGATGCGTGCCAGCACCGCGCCTCCCTTGCTGCTGCTTGCGGGAAAATCGTCGTGGCCGAACGGAGAGTATGCGACGACAGCGACGCCATGCTTCTCGCACCACGGGATCACCGCATGCTCGATCGCGCGCTCCTTCAGATGATAGAGCACTTGATTGCACGCGATGCGGCCTTCGCCGGAGACGTCGAGAATTTCGTCGAGATCGTCGGCGTCGAAATTGGAGACGCCCCAGGATTTGATCTTGCCGGCCTTCACCAACTCTTCGAACGCGGCGACCGTGTCCTCGAGCGGATGAGAACCGCGCCAGTGCAGCAGATAGCAATCGAGACGATCGGTCTTCAGCCGCCTCAGCGAGCGTTCGCACGCCGTGATGGTACCGCCGCGCGAGGCGTTGCTCGGCAGCACCTTCGAAACGAGGAACACCTCATCGCGGCGGCCTGCGATCGCATCGGCGATGACGAGCTCGGCATCGCCATACATCTCGGCGGTGTCGATGTGGGTCATGCCGAGATCGAGCCCGCGCTGAAGCGCCGCGATTGCGCGCTTGCGGTCGCCATGGTCGAGATACCAGGTGCCCTGCCCGATGACGGATACGTTGGCGCCGATCTTGCCGAAGGGTTTTGTGTTCATGTCATTCTCCGCTGTTCATTCTCCCTCTCCCCGTCCTCACGGGGCCCCCGCAAGCGGGGAGAGGCGAAGAACTACAATCCGCTGATATCCGCAACCAGCACGCTGCCGGTCCCTGACTCCGTGATATAGAGCCGATCTTTCTTGACGCCACCGATGGCGACATTGGTGCAGCTCGGACCCGCGCACGACTTGATCCGCGCGATCAGCTCTCCGTTCGGCGCGAACACGAAGACGTGGCCGAGCGAGGCGTGGCCGACGAACAGGCGACCGGCCGCGTCCATCGTCATGCCGTCAGGACCGCTGGTGCCGAACAGCGAGCAGAAGCGGCCGACCTTCGACACGCTGCCGTCCTTCATGAACGGCAACCGCCACACCGCATTGTCGCGCGTCATGGCGACGAACAGCACGGTTTCGCTGGGGTCGAGCACCAGGCCGTTCGGGCTGATGCCGGTGTCGAGCAGGCAATCGAGCCGGCCGCTCGGCGTCAGGCGATAGACACGGCCGCTTGCGTCGTGCAGGCCGGTCTGGCCCTGATCGGTGAACAAGATGTCGCCGTTGGAGGCGAGATGCAGATCGTTGCAGCCACGGAACGATTCTGAATTGCGCGCGGTCAGGATGGGCCTGATGCGCCCTGCCCCGGCGTCGAGCTCCATGATGCCGTGCATGTAGTCGGCAACGAGGATGCGGCCGTCGGCGGCGATCTTCAACCCGTTCGGCCAGCCCTCATATTCGATCACGAGCGACCACGCGCCATCAGGCGCGATGCGGAAGATGCGGCCGAAGGGAATGTCGACGATGTAGAGATTGCCGTCCTTGTCGAACGACGGCCCTTCGACAAAACTATCGGTCGGCACGCCCGGCCGGTTGGCGTCGGCCCAATCGGTCCGCACGCCCTTGCGGCGGAATTGGTCCGGCATGGCGGAGAAGATCTTGGTTTCGATCAGGCGCGGCGGCGTTTCCAGGTACATCATTGTTGTTTTTGTGCATGTGGAGGGGGATCGCGGCAACATAGGGCACAATCGCGGGCGCGTCGATTGGGCGAAGGACATGGCTGCGTCCACGTCACTCTCGTGTCCCGGACGCGCTGCAGCGTGAAACGCTGCTGCGCAGAGCCGGGACCCAGAAAGGCCAAACACTCTGCTGTTTGATGGGCCCCGGCTCTGCAGCGCATCACTTCGTGCTGCGCAGCGTCCGGGGCACGAGACCGTCTCCCAGTCTGGAGAGATCCCCTACCCCGCAGCCGCCGCGACCTTCGCCTGCTTCGCCGGCGCCACATCCGTCGTCGCGATCAGCCGCTTCAGCTCGGGGATACATGACCCGCAATTGGTGCCGGCCTTGAGCTTGGCGCCGATCTCGGCCGCCGTGCGCGCGCCGCTCGCGATGGTGTCGCAGATGGTGCCGCGGCCGACGCCGAAGCAGGCGCAGACGATGGGGCCGGTCGAGGCCGCGCCCTCCGTCGATTTGCCTGACAACAGCATGCGGCGCTGCTCGTCGGTGACGTGATCGGCCACGAACAGGCTCTTCACCACCTCCCAGTCGCCGGCGTCATGCGCGGGGCCGACGAACAGGCAGGTCTCGATGCGGTCGTCTGCGAACGAGGCCGCGCGATAAACGCCGCCGCCGAAGTCGCGATAGTCGGCGACGTCCTCACCGGCGACGCCGTCGAGCCAGGCCGGCCAGCGCGACAGATCCGCATTGTCGGCGAAGAGATAGCCGAAGCCGCCCGAAACCGTGACACGGGTCCACATCAGGTTCGGCGGCAGATCGAGCTGCTTGCGCGACAGCGCAAAGCCGCGGAAGACGTATTCATAAGGCGAGATCGCCGCCGGCGTGGCTTTCGACTCCGGCTGGCCCGAGAACGGATCGGTGAAGGACTGCACGAGCGCCCCGACGCGGCCGTGCGAGGCGTTCATCGCGCTCCAGTGGATCGGCGCGAACAGCGTACCGCGCTGCTGACGGTCGCTGACGACGACCTTCAGGATGCACTGGCCGTAATCGGTGGTGATGCGGGCATAGCCGTCATGTGCGATGCCGTGTTTGCTGGCATCATCCGGGTGGATCTCGACGAACGGCTCCGGCAGATGCGCGCCGAGACGCTGGCTGAGACCCGTGCGCGTCATGGTGTGCCACTGGTCGCGGATACGTCCGGTGTTGAGCCGCAGGGGGCGCGACGGGCCGGTCTCGCCGCGCAGCGACGGCACGTCCGGCGCGACGAAGCGGCCTTTGCCGTCATTGGTGAAGAATCCGCCGTTTGCGAAGAACCGCGCGCCGGCCGCCTCGCCTTCGCGCACCGGCCACTGCACCGGCTTCAAGGCGTCGAAGGCCTCGTCCGAGAGCGCGGTCAGCGCGCCAATGTCGAAATCGCGGCTGCCCTCGTTTTCGAAAGCAGAGAGCGCGGCATGCTCGCGGAAAATATCGGCGGCGGATTTGTAGTTGAAGCTGTCGCCGAAGCCGAGCCGCTTTGCGGTCTCGCTCAGAATCCACCAGTCCGGCCGCGCCTCGCCCGGCGCCGGCAGGAACGAGCGCTGGCGCGAGATGCGGCGTTCGGAGTTGGTCACCGTGCCCGACTTCTCGCCCCAGGCGAGCGCTGGCAGCAGAACATGCGGCCCCGCCTCGACCGTGTCGTTGGAGAGCACGTTCTCGGACACCACGAACAGCTCGAGCTTCTTCAGCGCCTCGCGCACGAAGTCCGCATCGGGCAGCGACACCGCCGGGTTGGTGCCCATCACCCACAGCGCCTTGACCTCGCCACGGTTGATGGCCTCGAAAAGCTGCACCGCCTTCAATCCCTCATGGGTCGCGATGCGCGGCGCCTTCCAGAACCGCCGCACGCGATCGATGTCCGGCGGCGTGAAACCCATGTGTGCGGCGAGCATATTGGCGAGGCCGCCGACCTCGCGGCCGCCCATCGCGTTGGGCTGGCCGGTGAGCGAGAACGGCGAGGCGCCCGGCTTGCCGATGCGCCCCGTGGCGAGATGGCAGTTCAGGATCGCGTTGACCTTGTCGGTGCCCTGCGCCGACTGGTTGACGCCCTGCGAATAGAGCGTGACGACGCCCTCGGTGTCGCGGAACATCTTGAAGAAGGCGGCAACGTCCTGTTCGGACAGGCCCGTCGCCAGCGCAGTCGCGGTGACACTGCCGGCGATGTTGCGCGCGCGTGCCAGCGCGTCATCGAAGCCCGATGTGTTCTGCGCGATGTAATCCTGGTCCAGCGCGCCATTGTCGGCGAGATGGACGAACAGGCCGGAGAACAAGGCGGTGTCGGTGCCGGGCTTGAGGCCCAGAAAAAGATCGACGTCGCTTGCGGTGTCGGTCCGGCGCGGATCGATCACGATCATGCGCGCGCCGCGTTCCTGCCGGTTCTTCAGCATGCGCTGGAACAGCACGGGATGGCACCAGGCCGCGTTCGAGCCGACGAACACGAGCAAGTCAGCCTGGTCGAGATCCTCGTAGCAGCCCGGCACGGTGTCGGCACCGAAGGCGCGGCGGTGGCCGGCGACCGAGGACGACATGCAGAGCCGCGAATTGGTGTCGACATTCGCCGTGCCGACAAAGCCCTTCATCAGCTTGTTGGCGACGTAATAGTCCTCGGTCAGGAGCTGGCCCGAGAGATAGAACGCGACCGCATCGGCGCCGTCGCGCGCCACGATGTGTTGCATGCGATGGGCGACGTGATCGAGCGCATCGCTCCAGGCGACACGCTCCAGCACGCCCTTGCAGCGGATCATCGGATAGAGCAACCGGCTCTCCAGCCCGACGGTCTCGCCGAGCGCCGAGCCCTTCGAGCACAGCCGGCCGAAATTGGCGGGATGATCCGGGTCGCCCGCGATCGCCGCGCCACCGTTGCCGTCGGGCGTCGCCAGCACGCCGCAGCCGACGCCGCAATAGGGACAGGTCGTCTTGGTGGCGCGGAGCGTGGGATCGATCGCCGTCATATCGAGCTGCCTTATCAAGCCGCCTTGGAGGGACGCGCCAGCGCGCGGCCGAACATCATGTCGGTGCGGATCGCCGTCACCTTGTCGCGATTGCGGATCAGCTCGAGATACCAGAGCGCATCGACGGTATCGCCGATCAGCACCGCGCCGGTGAGCCGGCCGTCGGCGATCACGAGCTTCTTGTAAGTGCCGCGCCTGCGGTCTGACAGCACCAGGCTCTCGCTGCCGTCCCCGCCCATGAAGTCGCCGGCGGAGAAGACGCTGACGCCAGACACCTTCAGATTGGTCGAGACCACGCTGCCCTGATAGGCGGCGGGACGTCCGGCGAGATGCCGCGCCAGCACGCGCGCCTGCTCGTAAGCGGGCTCGACCAGGCCGTAGCAGGTGCCGCGATGCTCGGCACATTCGCCGAGCGCGTAGATGTCGGGCGAGGCCGTCTGCATCTCGTCGTTGACGACGATGCCGCGGTTGACCGCGATGCCCGCCTCTTTGGCAAGCGCCACATTCGGCCTGATGCCGGCGGCGAAGATCACGGCATCCGCCTCGATGCGCGTGCCGTCGGCGAGCTCGACGGCTTCGACATGGCCCTCGCCGTGAATGCGCGCAGTGGAGGCGTTGAGCTGGATGCGGATGCCCTTGCGCTCGACCAGCGTCTTCAGCAGGTCGGCGGCCGGCAGGTCGAGCTGGCGCTCCATCAGCCGGTCCATCAGGTGCAGCAGCGTCACCGGCGCGCCGGCTTTCGCAAGACCATAGGCCGCCTCTAACCCGAGCAAGCCACCGCCGACCACGACGACACGCTTCTTCGCCGCGGCGAGCGTCAGCAGCAGATCGACGTCGCGCGTATCGCGAAAGGTGTGCACCCCGGTGAGATCGGCGCCCGGCACGTTGAGCCGCAGCGGCGTCGAGCCGGTGGCGAGCACGAGCTTGGAATATTCGACGCTCTCTTCACCTTCGATCTTCAGCTCGCGGCGGCCGGTGTCGATCTCGGTGACGCGGTAGCCGTAGCGCACGGTGACGCCGCGATGGCGCCACCAGTCCGCCGGCCTCAGCTCGATCTCGTGCGAGCCGGTCTCGCCGGCCAGCACGGAGGAGAGCAGCACGCGATTGTAAGCGAGCCGCGGCTCTTCGCCGATCACCGCGACCGCGTAGCGGCCGAGCGAGGTCTTGGCGAGCTCGTCGACCAGACGCGCGGCCGCCATACCGTTACCGACGATGACCAGCGGTTCACTCACAAGGCATCTCCTATTCGGCGGCCTGCGCCTGTGCGCCATAGGCCTCGGAAATCATGTAGCCGGACAGCACGCCATAGGCGTCGGTCCAGGCCGCGGCGAGCTCGGGCGTCCAGGCCTCGCCGAGGCCCTTCTCGAGGGTCCAGAGCAAGGTCGCGCCGACCACCGGATAGTGCTCGGCCTTGGCGCCATAGGCGACGTGACGCTTGGCGAGCGCCGAGGCCGCGGGAAGAATCGTCTCGAGCTTCGACAGTCCGCCGACGACGGCGGCGAGCATGCCCATCAGCTTCTTGCGCTGCTCGGTCATGTCCTCGGGAAACATCGCGCGCACGGACGGCGCTACCTCGAACAGGCGATCGTAGAACAGCACCGCGGCCGCCTCTGAAATCGGCGCGACCTTGGAAAAGCTCTGCTGGACGAGGGTGATCTGTTCTGAAGTCATGATGTTCTCCTGCCTGTTTCGGTCTGCCTTTGTCCGCGCCGTTGCGAACAAGGTTCATGGGTCAAACGTCATCAGAGAGTCTTCTCCCCGCGTACGGGGAGAAGCGACATTCGTGCCAAACTCAGACTCGCGCTTCCGCGAGGCTTGACGCGCCCTCACCCTGCGGGCTGCGACGCAGGTAGAACCACCAGGTCAGTCCGAGGCAAGAGGCGTAGAAAGCGAGATAGATCGCGAGCGCGAGCGACGGCCCGCCGGTCATGGCGATCGACTTGCCGAAACCGGTCGGGATCAGATAGCCGCCGACTGCGCCGATCGCGCCGATGAAGCCGACCGCTGCACCGCTCTCGATGCTCGCGGTCTTCAAGGCCGCCGCGCGCGCCGCATCGCCCTTGCCCCGCACCCTGAACAGGTTCTGCTCGCGGAAGATCGAAGGGATCATGCGGTAGGTCGAGCCGTTGCCGATGCCCGTCGTCACGAACAGGATCAGGAACATCGCAAGGAAGCCGGTGAAGTCCTTGTGCCCGACGAAGTAGAGCACGCCGACCGTCGCCGCCGCCATCGCGATGAAATTCCAGAAGGTGAGGATGGAGCCGCCGATCTTGTCGGCCAGCAAGCCGCCGAGCGGTCGCGACAGCGAACCGACCAGCGGCCCGAGGAACGCGATCGAGATCGAGATCGCCGGAAACTGCGTCTTGATCAGCAGCGGGAACGCCGCCGAGTAGCCGATGAAGGATCCGAACGTGCCGATATAGAGATACGCCATGATCCAGGTGTGCTTGCGCTTGACGACGGCAAGCTGGTTCTTGATCGACGACTTGGCCGTGGTCAGGTTGTTCATGAAGAACACCGCGCCGAACACCGCGATCGCGATCGGCAGCACCCACATCAGGCCGGCGTTCTGAAGAAAGATGCCGTCGACGGGGCTCGCCTGGAACAGGTTGATGACCGCGAGCGTCATCAGGATCGGGGTCAAGAGCTGCACGCTGGAGACGCCGATATTGCCGCCCGCCGCGTTCAGTCCCAGCGCCCATCCCTTCATCCGGTCGGGGAAGAAGAAGGAGATGTTGGTCATGCTGGAGGCGAAATTGCCGCCACCGAGACCCGCGGTCGATGCGATCAGCAGCATCAGCCAGAACGGGGTGTCGGGCTGGCCGACGAAATAGGCGAGCGACAGCGTCGGGATGAACAGGACAGCCGCGCTGAAAATGGTCCAGTTGCGGCCGCCGAAGGTCGTGACCGCGAACGTATAGGGGAAGCGCATCAATGCGCCGATCAGCCCGGGCACCGCCACGAGCTGGAACAGCTGGTCGGTGGTGTAGTGGAAGCCCGCCTGCGGCAGCTTGGTGGTGACGATGCTCCAGATCAGCCACACCGAGAAGCCGATATGCTCGGCCACGATCGACCAGATCAGGTTGCGCCGGGCGATCACTTTGCCGCCCGCATTCCAGAACGCCTCGTCTTCGGGGCGCCAATCAGAAATCCACGTCGGACTTCGAGTCGGATTCGTCGTCATTGATAATCCCTTCTAGGCTCACCGCTGCGTCGTTGCAGGCTCAGCCTCCACGCGGAGGCGCGCGCCGAGGCCATGCCCCGGTGGCGAGTTCACGATGCTGATTGATGATGTTGAGGGACGTCGTCGTTGGCGTCGGAAAAGGTATTTCAATTTCCGTGCCAATTGCGCGCGTTCGGGAAATACAGGGAATTCAGGGGCTTGTTCGCCTTGCCCGAAATTGTTCCAGGTGTATTTCGCTCGCAAATTTTGCGATTCGCTCAATCCTTGTGCGGCGCACAAGGATTGAGCGAGGTGTCGATTATTTAGGCGCGCCAATCTTCCGCGTTTAACCTTCGTTTACGCGGCCTCGACGAAGCGATGACGCTCGTAGAGGAACTCGAGCACGCGGTGGCGGCACTTCAAATAAGTGGAGTTGGTCGCGAGATCGAGCCGCTTGCGCGGACGTGCGAGCGGCACCTCCAGCACCTCGCCGATGCGCGCGCTCGGCCCGTTCGTCATCATGACGATGCGATCGGAGAGCAGCACCGCCTCGTCGACGTCGTGGGTGATCATCAGAATGGTGTTGCCGAGCTTCTGATGCAGCGCCATCACCGAATCCTGCAGATGCGCGCGGGTCAGCGCGTCGAGCGCGCCGAACGGCTCGTCGAGCAGCAGAACCTTCGGCTCCATCGCCAGCGCACGGGCGATGCCGACGCGCTGCTTCATGCCGCCGGAGATTTCCGAGGGACGCTTGTCCCTGGCATGGGCCATCTGCACCAGGTTGAGATTGTGCATGACCCAGGCGTCGCGTTCGGCGCGGGACTTGGTCCTGGCAAAGACCTTGTCGACGCCGAGCTTGACGTTCTCGTAGACGGTCAGCCACGGCAGCAGGCTGTGGTTCTGGAACACCACGGCCCGATCGGGACCCGGCGAGTTGACCTCGCGGTTCTCGAGCAGCACGCCGCCGGTGGTGGCGCCGGTCAGGCCTGCGATGATGTTGAGCAGGGTCGACTTGCCGCAGCCGGAATGGCCGATGATCGAGACGTATTCGCCCTTCTCGATCGTCAGATTGATGTCCTTCAACACCTCCGTGCTGGCGGCGCCGCGGGTAAAGACCTTGTCGATATGGTCGAGCTTCAGATAGGCGTTCATGTGCCCTTCTCCCTCAGTTCTGCGCCGTGCCGCGGGTGACGATCTTGCCGAGACCCGCGATCAGGCGGTCGAGCACGAAGCCGACGATGCCGACATAGAACAGCGCCAGGATGATCTCGCTGATATGCGAGGAATTCCAGGCGTCCCAGATGAAGAAGCCGATGCCGACGCCGCCGATCAGCATTTCGGCCGCGATGATGGCGAGCCAGGACAGGCCGATGCCGATGCGCAGGCCCGTGAAGATGTAGGGCGCCGCCGCCGGGATCATGATCTTGCCGAAGAACTCGAGCGGATTGAGCTGCACCACCGCGGCGACGTTGCGGTAGTCCTGCGGGATGTTGCGGATGCCGACCGCGGTGTTGATGATGATCGGCCAGATCGAGGTGATGAAGATGACGAAGATCGCCGAGGGCTGGCCGTCGCGGAACGCCGCGAGCGACAGCGGCAGCCAGGCCAGCGGCGGGATGGTGCGCAGCACCTGGAACAGCGGATCGAGCCCGCGCATCGCCCAGACCGACTGCCCGACCAGCACGCCGAGCGCGATGCCGGCGACCGCGGACAGCGAATAGCCGAGCGCGACGCGCTGGAGACTGGCGGAGAGATGCCAGAATAGGCCCTTGTCGATGCCACCATGATCGAAGAACGGATCGAAGATCAGCTCCTTGGTATCCTTGAACACCTTTGACGGCGGCGGCAGCGCCGAGCCGGCGCGGCGGCACACCAGCTCCCACACCAGCGCCAGCAGCGCGATCACGACCAACGGCGGAATCACGCGCACGGCGGTCTCCCTGGCGATGCGGGCGTAGGCCTCGCCGCGCGGCGGACGCTTGAGCGTCATCGCGACGACCGACGCGGCGGCACCCGCAGGCGTTGCGGTCCCAACCTCAATCTTCGTGGCAGGCATGTTCATTGAAAATCCCTCTCCGGCTTCAAGGACGACGCGGCCGCCTGACGGCGGCCGCAGGCTCCATCAGACTTCGACGCGCTTGATCGCGAGCGATTTCAGATAGGCAGCCGGATTTTCGGGATCGAACACCTTGCCGTCGAAGAAGGTCTCCTTGCCGCGCGAAGTGGAGGCCGGGATCTCCGAAGCCGCGACGCCCAGCGTCTTGGCCGCATCCTTCCAGAGGTCCTCGCGGTTCACCTTGGCGATCAGCGCCTTGGTGTCGAAGCCGGCCTCGTACTTGCCCCAGCGAATGTCCTCGGTGAGGAACCAGAGGTCGTGGCTCTGGAACGGATAGGACGCCTGGTCCTTCCAGAAGCGCATCTGCTGCGGCGAATTGTCGACGACGCGGCCGGTGCCGTAGTCGAACTTGCCCTTCATGCGGTCGGTGATGTCTTCGACCGGGCAGTTGATCCATTGCCGCTTGGCGCAGATCACCGCGGCCTCTTCGCGGTTCTCGACCTTCTCCGCCCATTGCTGGGCTTCCATCACCGCCATCAGCAGCGCCTTCGCCGCCTTCGGATATTTGTCGACCCAGGCCGCGCGCATGCCGAACGATTTTTCGGGATGCTTGTCCCAGAGCTCGCCGGTGGTGATCGCGGTGTAGCCGATCTCCTGATGGATGAGCTGCAGGTTCCAGGGCTCGCAGACGCAGAAGCAGTCCATGGTGCCAACCTTCATGTTGGCGACCATCTGCGGCGGCGGGACCACGATGGTTTCGATGTCCTTGTCGGGATCGATGCCGCCGGCGGCGAGCCAGTAGCGGATCCAGAGATCATGCGTGCCGCCCGGGAAGGTCATCGCGGCCTTCACGGCCTTGCCGCCGGCCTTCTTCTTCTCCAGCGCCGCCTTGAAGGGCGCGGTGTCGATTCCGACCTTGAGGTCGGCATATTCCTTGGCGACCGAGATGCACTGACCGTTCAGGTTCAGGCGCGCCAGAATGTACATCGGCGTCGGCTGGTTGTTGTGCGTCACCTTGCCGGAGGAGATCAGGTACGGCATCGGGGTGAGGATGTGCGCACCGTCGATGCCATTGCCTTCGGAGCCGAGCACGAGGTTGTCGCGCGTGGTGCCCCAGGAGGCCTGCTTCTGCACCTCGACGTCGGGCATGCCGTATTTGGCGAAGATGCCCTTCTCCTTGGCGACGAACAGCGGGGTTGCGTCGGTAAGCGCGATGAAGCCGAGCTTGGCGCCCTTGACCTCGGGGCCTGCGTCCTGCGCGAAGGCGCCGGCGGGGAAATTCAGCTTGGCGGCGGCGAGAAGTGCGGCGGTGCTGCCGGCGGCCTTCAACAATTGACGGCGGCTCAGGCCCGAGGGCTGGCGGGTGCGCTTGGTCATAGGCAGTGTCGTCCTTTGCATCGTTGCAGAATTGATGGCGTCAGTGCGCGCGAGCGGCCCGTCCGTCCGAGACGCCAGAAAGAGGCGCATGCGAACGCATGGCGGGGGAGACCCCCGTCTGGTGGCGTCGGCAGATCGGATGAGAAGTCTCGCGGGACGGCTTCAATGGCGTCGGCTTGAATGATTCAAGCTTCATGCCAAGCCCGCCACTCCGAAAAGAATCGAAAAATGAATGGGTTATTGACGCCGCGCCAGACTGTCGCAGGCTTGCTGCGCACGCGGAATTTGCGAATTGCTCATTCCTTGTGCGGCGCACAAATCTTATGCAGCCGCCCAAGCAAAAGGCCGTGCGTCCGCAAAAGTCAGCTCAACGCGTACGACATCCGATTGATATCGCTAACCTTTTCCAACACGCCAACACGGCACGCAACTTGCTTCTTCACCGACGTCAACGAAGACTGCGGCTTGCCGCATTGTTGCAGCCTCTGGCGGCTGCATCCCGGAAGCTCAACTGCTTCGCGGCCCTCCCGGCTCAGTCCTCGTGACGCGATTCCCAAGGCTTCCAGACCTTCCATAGCCCTCGTGCGCGGCAGAGCTGTCCGCACGGCCAATGATGTTCAGCTGCGCTCTCTCGGGCGTGTCGATCTCACTTACGAAGCAAAAGGAACCATTGATGTCGTATCTCGCGCCTTCGGAATTCGTCACCAAGATGGTGGATGCGGGCGAGTCCAAGATATTCATGTCCACCCGGGATACTGCCATCCGCGCCTTCATGGCCGGCGCCATCCTCGCACTCGGCGCATGGTTCGCCATCACCATCAACGTGAACACGGGCCAGCCGCTGATCGGCGCGATACTGTTTCCGGTCGGCTTCATCATGCTGTACCTGCTCGGCTTCGATCTGCTCACCGGCGTGTTCGTGCTCTCGCCGCTCGCCCTGATCGACAAGCGTCCCGGCGTCACGCTGGGCGGCGTGCTGCGCAACTGGGGCCTCGTCTTCGTCGGCAACTTCGCCGGCGCCTTCACCGTCGCCTTCATGATGGCCTTCGTGACGACGTTCGGCTTCACGCAAGACCCCGACAAGGTCGGAGCGGCCATTGGAAACATCGGCGAAGGCCGAACGCTCGGCTATGCCGCGCACGGCGCGGCCGGCATGGCGACGCTGTTCATGCGCGGCATGCTGTGCAACTGGATGGTCTCGACCGGTGTCGTCGGCGCCATGATCTCGACCTCGGTCCCAGGCAAGGTCATCGCGATGTGGATGCCCATCATGCTGTTCTTCTACATGGTGTTCGAGCATTCCGTCGTGAACATGTTCCTGTTCCCGTCGGGCCTGATGCTCCATGCCAAATTCTCGATCATGGACTATCTGATCTGGAACGAGATCCCGACCGTGCTCGGCAACCTCGTGGGCGGCCTCGCGTTCACCGGCATGACCCTCTACGCCACCCACGTCATGACCAAGCCGAAGCGTCAGGCCGGCAAGGCTGCGCCGACCCGTGTTGCGGCCTGATACGTCTCGACAGAAGAGCCTCGCCCGACCAGGGTGAGGCTCCCTTCGCCTGGTGATGACGATGACCCGCGGACTCCTGATCTCTGTCGGCCAGCACTCCGACAAGGGGCGCAAGCCCGTCAATCAGGATTTTCACGGCGTCCTGATTCCGGAAGAGCCGCTGCTCAGCCTGAAGGGCATCGCGGCCGTTCTCGCCGACGGCATCTCCAGCAGCACGGTGAGCCAGATCGCCAGCGAGTCGGCGGTCAAGAGCTTCCTGATGGACTATTACTGCACGTCGGAATCCTGGACGGTAAAGACCTCCGCCCGCCGCGTGCTGGACGCGACCAATTCCTGGCTGCACGCGCAGACGCGCAAGAGCCAATATGCCTATGATCGCGACAAGGGTTATGTCTGCACCCTGACCGCCATGGTCATCAAGGCGACCACGGCGCACATCTTCCACGTCGGTGACTGTCGCGTCTACCGCGTCGCCGGCAAGGCGCTCGAGCAGCTCACCGACGATCACCGCATCATCGTGTCGTCGGAGCAGACCTATCTCGGCCGCGCGCTCGGCATCAATCCGCAGCTCGAGATCGACTACCAGACTTTCGAGATCGAGGCCGGCGACACCTTTATCCTGGCGACCGACGGTGCCTACGAATTCGTCGACCAGCGTTTCATCACCGGCGCACTCGGCGAGCACGCAGTCGAGCTCGACGGCGCGGCAAAGGCGATCGTCGAGGAAGCCTACCGGCGCGGCAGCGACGACAACATCACCGTCCAGATCCTGCGCATCGACGCGGTGCCGCAGCGCGAGCCGGCCGGCATCTTCAATCAGACGTCACAGTTGCCGCTTCCGCCGCTGCCGGAGCCGCGCGCGGTCTTCGACGGTTACAGGATTATCCGGGAAGTCCACGGCAGCAGCCGCAGTCATATCTATCTCGCCGTTGATGTGGAGACCGAGGCGCCGGTCGCGCTCAAGCTGCCGTCGATCGATTTGCGCGACAACGCCGCCTATCTCAAGCGCTTCCTGATGGAGGAGTGGATCGCGCGCAGGATCGACAGCCCGCACGTGCTGAAGCCGCTGTCACAGTCGCGACGGCGCAGCTACCTCTACGTCGCGACCGAATTCGTCGAAGGGCAGACGTTGAGGCAGTGGATGACCGACAATCCGCGCCCCGATCTCGAAACCGTCCGCGGGCTGGTCGAGCAGATCGCCGCCGGCCTGCGCGCCTTCCACCGCATGGAAATGCTGCATCAGGACCTCAGGCCCGACAACATCATGATCGACAAGACCGGCACCGCGAAGATCATCGACTTCGGATCGGTCAGGGTCGCGGGCGTCGCGGAGGCGGCGCCGCGAGACGAGGCCGACGACATCCTGGGAACGGTCCAGTACACGGCGCCGGAGTACTTTCTGGGGCAAGGCGGCTCGCCCCGTTCCGACATGTTTTCGCTGGCCGTGATCTGCTACCAGATGCTGACGGGAAAGCTTCCCTATGGCACCCAAATCGCCAGGATCCGGCGCAAGGCGGACGCGCGGAGACTTCAGTATCGTCCGGCCGACGACGACCGCAACGTGCCGGCCTGGGTCGACGGCGCGCTCAGGCGCGCGCTGCATCCCGATCCCTACAAGCGGCACGAGGATCTGTCCGAATTCGTCTTCGAGCTTCGCACGCCTAATCCGGCCTATCTCGACACACGGATCACGCCGCTCCTGGAGCGTAGCCCGCTGATGTTCTGGAAGCTGACCACCGCAGCCCTCGCCTGCGCGGTGGTCGTGCTGCTGGCGCTGCTGCACGCGCGGTAGGGCGCAGACGTCTGCTTCTAGCGGCCAAGTGGAAACATTATCGTTCGTCAGAGTATTGCCGCGGGTGACCCATATGCGACATCGGCCAAATAGCCCAAACATCGCGCGATTAGCCGGGTTTAAAGGTTGATTGCGGCTAGACGTTTTTGCACTCGACTATGCCGTCGCGACGGCGTTGAATCCGCTACGCGGGCTCTTTTGTTTCAAGGAGGGAGGACCGAAAAGTGAAAACAACGATCATCGCACTTTGTGCCGCCGCTCTCATCGCCGCCGCACCAGCCGCGCTTGCGCAGGGTGTACCAGGCAAAGCACTTGGTCTGCAGCATAAGATCTCTAAGAGACATCACCCGGGCGTCCCCGGCTACGCTCCGCTGCATGAGCTGCAAACAATGGGATCGAAGAAGGGCTATCCGGGAGCTTTCGGTTACGCGCCTAATGAACCCAGTCGTTTAGACAGAAATCTCGAAGCGTCCAGACAAGCTGGTGGTGGCGGCGGTAGCGGAGGGAGTGGCATGTGAACCCACGCGCTGCACGAACAGGCGGTATCCGTCCTGCTTGATCGGGACGCTCCGGGGGCGTTAAGGCCGGCTCGCCTCGCGTCTTCTTATGTTCGCAGTATGTTTGTTGTTGGCCCAACTCGGACATCCAGTGAGGTCCGCTGTTGCGCAGCTACCAGAAGCACAGCGGACGTCGCACGCGCCCTGACTACCGAGCGGCCGAATGTGCGCTCCAGCGGAGCTGGTCAAATCTGCCGCAGCGCACAACGCAAACTTTCTGCTTGGTGTCCAGCTGGCTTCGATAATATCCCTCGCAAGGCTTCCGCTATCCTGCGCGGTCGCGTCGGCTTTGCGCGGGCTTGAGCTGTCGGGGGCGCAGACGAAAGCAGTTGGGAGGCCATCATGGACCTCGGGAACTGGCTGCGGACCTTAGGTCTCGAACGCTTAGAGGCCACGTTCCGCGAAAATGCAATCGACGAAACGGTGCTGTCTGATCTGACGGAAGATCATCTGCGCGAGCTCGGCCTTCCTCTCGGCGCACGGATCAAGCTCCTCAAAGCCATTGCAGCACTCCCGAAGAAAACGACGATCGGCGCGCCGGTCGGAATGGCGGTTTCCAGTTCGCCCGGCGATGCTGCGGAGCGTCGACAGATCACCGTGATGTTCAGCGATCTCGTGGGCTCGACGGCGCTGTCGACGCGCATGGACCCCGAAGACTTGCGCAAGCTCATCTCGGCTTATCAGAAATCTGTCACTGAAACAGTTCAGCGCTACGGAGGATTTGTCGCGAAATACATGGGCGATGGCGTGCTGGTCTACTTCGGCTACCCGCAAGCTCATGAGGACGATGCCGAGAGGGCCGTGAGATCGGCCTTGGAGCTTGTCCCGGCGGTTGCGAAATTGAAGACCAACACGCGGCTGCAGACCCGCGTCGGAATTGCCACCGGGCTGGTGGTGGTCGGCGACCTCGTCGGATCCGGCGAGGCCCAGGAGCGAGGCATCGTGGGCGAGACGCCCAACCTCGCGGCCCGGCTGCAAGGGCTCGCCGAACCGGACATGGTCGTTATCGCGGACTCTACAAGAAGGCTTCTGGGCAATCTGTTCGAGTTGGGTGATCTTGGTCACCAGGAGCTCAAGGGACTCGCGGGTGCGGTGCAGGTCTGGGCTGCACTGCGACAGACGTCTGTGGAAGGCCGGTTTGAAGCCTTTCACGGTGGCAACCTCTCTTCGCTTGTCGGACGGGAGGAGGAATCGCAGTTGCTGCGGCGGCGGTGGTCTAGGGCCAAGGATGGCGAAGGCCAGGTCGTGCTGATTTCCGGTGAGGCCGGAATTGGAAAATCCCGACTAACCGCGGTGTTGCTGGAACAGATCAAAGAGGAGCCGCATGCACGGCTGCGCTGCTTTTGCTCGCCGCAGCGTACGAACAGCGCGCTCTCTCCGGTTATCGGCCATTTGGAACGGGCAGCCGGATTGAAGCATGACGATAGCGTGCAGGCGAAGCTCGATAAGCTCGATGTCCTGCTGGCGCGGAGCGCGACGTCGCCAGATGATTCAGCCCTGCTCGCCGAGCTGCTGTCGCTTCCGAACGACGGTCGCTATCCCCAACTCACGCTTGCCCCGCAGCAGCGCCGGCAGCGAACGCTGGAGGCGTTTGTTACCCAAATCGGGGCGCTTTCGAGGTCCGCCCCTGTGCTGATGATTTTCGAGGATGCACACTGGACCGATCCCACCAGTCTGGAGCTGGTTGGCCGCATTCTTGAGCGTATCGTCGCGCTTCGAGTGTTGCTGATCATTACGTTCCGACCGGAGTTCGAGCCGCCGTGGATCGGACTTCCGCATGTGACCGCAGTCACCCTCAATCGGCTTGGCCGGCGGGACATCGACGCCATCATTGACCGGATTGTCGGCAACAAGCGTCTGCCGACTGGTATCCGCGAGGACATGATTGATCGGACCGATGGCATTCCCTTGTTCATCGAGGAAATGACAAAGGCAGTGCTGGAGGCGGAGAGTGAGGAGGAGGCGCGAAGAACGACGGCCGCGATTCCATCGTCGAGGCTCGAAATCCCCGCAACGCTGCACGCCTCGTTGATGGCACGTCTGGATCGGCTTGGTCCCGCCAAGGAGCTCGCGCAGATCGGCTCTGCGATCGGCCGGGAATTCTCACATGCGCTTATGGAGGCCGTGGCAGGCACATCGCAGGCAGAGTTGGAGATCGCGCTACATCGGCTGATTAGTGCCGGCCTGCTGTTCCAGCAGGGTGTCCCGCCGCACGCGCATTATCTGTTCAAGCATGCCCTCGTGCAGGATGCGGCCTATAGCACGCTGCTGCGCGAGCACCGGCGCACACTGCATGCCAGGATCGCGGAAATCCTCGAAACTCGTTTCGCAGACAGAATTGAGCTTCAGCCGGAGCTTTTGGCGCGCCACTGCACTGAAGCCGGACTGATCGAGAAGGCCGCGGGCCTTTGGGCAAAGGCCGGAGACCGGTCATTGGGGCGGGCGGCGTTGCCTGAGGCTGCGGAGCAGCTGAACCGCGCACTCTCCTTGATCGCCTCCTTGCCCTCGACGCCAGCTCTCAGGCGCGAGGAAATCAAGCTGCAGGTCGCGCTGATCACCCCCCTTATGCACTTTCGAGGGTATGGCGCGGCCGAAACCAAGACCGCAGCGCTGCGGGCGCGGACGTTGATTGAACAGGCAGAAGCGCGCGGTGAAACTCCCGAAGATCCGCTCCTGCTGTTTTCCGTGCTGTACAGCTTTTGGGTTGCGAACTTCAACAGTTTCCACGCTGACACTGTAACCGAGCTTGCTACGCAGTTTCTAAGGCGTGCCGAAGAACAGAAAGCTGCCACCCAGCAAATGCTAGGGCACCGACTCGTTGGCGTTTCGCAGGCAACGATTGGAAATCTTGCAGAAGCATTAGAGCATTTCGATCGTGCGATCGCGTCTTACAATCCCGGGGAGCATCGGCAGCTCGCAACGAGGTTCGGGCAGGATATCCGCGTTGCCGCGCTCTGCTATCGATCATGGATCCGATGGATGCTCGGATATCCAGAAGCCGCGCTGGCCGATGCTAAAAGCGCGGTCGCGGAAGCCCGGGACGTGGGCCAGGGAGTGCCGTTGATGTATTCTCTGTACTTCACGTCATACGCCCTTATCCATTGCGGAGAGTACGAGGCCGCGAACGTACAACTCGATGAACTTATTCCTCTGGCGACAGAAAAGAATGCCGCACAGTGGAGAGGAGGCGGCATGATGCACCGGGGCTGCATACAGGCGCTGACCGGCAAACCGTCCGATGCGATTACCATGATCCCCGCAGGCATTGCTGCCTGGCAATCGAGCGGCTCAGTCGTGTTTGTTCCATGGTACGTTTCCCATATGGCGAGAGCATGCGCCGAACTCGGCCAATTCGACGATGCGCGGCGGCACGTCAACGAAGCTTTCAAGGCGATTGAAACGTCTGGCGAGACGTGGTGTGAATCCGACATCCACCGCACGGCCGGGGATATCGCATTGTTGGCTCCCGAGCCGGAGGTCAATAAAGCAGAAATACATTTCTCACGTGCGCTTGCGGCCGCAAGAAAGCAACAAGCAAAGTCTTGGGAACTGCGGGCCGCGACGAGTCTCGCGCGGCTCTGGTACGATCGAGGCGAGCGCAACAGGGCCGGCGAGCTGCTCGCACCTGTTTATGGATGGTTTAGCGAGGGCCTCCAAACGCTCGACCTGAAACAGGCCAAGGGGCTGCTTGATGAGCTCGCTTGACTTGTATTTATCTAACGGACCGTGATCCGCTAATCGGCCCAACTCGGACATCCAGTGAGGTCCGCTGTTGCGCAGCTACCAGAAGCACAGCGGATGTCGCACGCGCCCTGACTACCGAGCGGCCGAATGTGCGCTCCAGCGGGGGAGCCCTCACGCCGGCTCCTCGGCCTTCACCCCCAGCGGCTTCGGCGCCATGCCGCCGCCGGGCTTGAGGTGGAATTCGTAGGTCATCAGGTGCCACTGCCCGTTTGCCTTGGAGCCGTCGGGCATCGCGGGATCGCTGCGCAGCTCGACCTTGGCGACGAGGTCGTCCTTGACCCCGAACACCACGTCGGAATCGAGATATTTGTCGCCGTCCATGAAGACGTGGGTGATCAGCGGCTCGTAGCCCTTGGCATTGACCAGGAAGTGCACATGCGCGGGGCGCATCGGATGGCGCTTGGTCTGCATGATCATCTCGCCGACAGGGCCATCGGTCGGAATCGGATAGCTGCATGGCAAAATGGTGCGGAAGAAGAAGCGGCCGTCGCTGTCGGTGATGAAGCGCGCCCGCGCCGAGGCACCGACCTCGTCGTAGTTCGGTTTCTGCGAATCGTAGAAGCCGTCATCGTCGGCGTGCCATACGTCGACGGGAACGCCCGCGAGCGGCTTGCCCTTGAGGTCGGTGACGCGGCTCTGCACGAACATCCGCTCGCCGGTCTGATTGTTCGGCGAGATGTCGGTGCCGTGGGCCGTAACCTTGTGCTCGCCGACATAGAACGGGCCGAGCACCGTGGTCTGGGTGGCGCCCTCGCGATCCCTGTGGTTGACGGCGTCGACCAGCATGGAGACCCCGAGCACGTCGGAGAGCAGGATGAATTCCTGCCTTGTGTCGGTGCATTTGTGGCCGGTGCGGGTCAGGAAATCGATGGCGTATTCCCATTCCTCGAAGGTGAGACCGGTCTTGCTCACGTAATCGTGCAGCGACTTCACCAATTCCTGGAGCAGGAATTTTGCCCGCGCATCAGGCGTATTGTCGAAGCTCTTGACGACGGCTTCGGTGAGTTCGGTCTCGTTGAACTGGGTCATGGTGCGTTTGCCCTGAGTTTTCTCGTTGGCCCGGATGGGCTCCTTGGAGGCGTTCCAGAGTGCAGCCTACACCAGCAGGCCCGGCCGCGTTAAGCGCAACCGGCTTGGAATGGGGCCGGCATTTCGCTATCAACTTTCCGACAAAACGCCCCGGAGGAACTGATGCTCGCCCCTACCCCCGCCTCGCCCGAATCCGTGGGCATGTCCAAGGCCGCGCTCGACCGCGTCGATGCGCATCTGAAGAGCCGCTACATCGATGCCGGCCGCTTTCCGGGCACGCACCTGCTGGTCTACCGCCGCGGCAAGGTCGCCCACAGCTCGGTGCAGGGCTTTGCCGACGTCGAGCGCAAGGCGCCGGTCAAGGACGACACCATCTACCGCATCTATTCCATGACCAAGCCGCTCACCAGCGTCGCCTTCATGATGCTGGTCGAGCAAGGCCTCGTCGCGATCGACGAGCCCGTCGCCAAATACATTCCGGAATGGAAGGATCTCGGCGTGTTCGTCGCCGGCACCGCGCCGGCCTTCCTGACCCGGCCGCCGGCCCGGCCGATGCTGATCGTCGACCTGCTGCGGCACACCGCCGGCCTCACCTACGGCTTCCAGCAGCGCTCCAACGTCGATGCCGCCTATCGCTCCGAGAAGATCGGCGAGGTCGAGAAGTCAGGCACGCTGCAAAGCATGATCGAGGCGCTGGCAAAAATTCCGCTGGAGTTCTCGCCAGGCGAATCCTGGAACTATTCGGTGGCGACCGACGTGCTTGGCTATCTCGTCGGCAAGATCTCCGGGATTCCCTTCGAGCAGTTCCTTAAAACTCGCATCCTCGATCCGCTCGGCATGACCGACACCGATTTTCACGTGCCGGCCGCCAAGGCGCATCGCTTCGCCGCCTGCTACTCCGCCGATCCTGGTGGCGGCATGACCTTCCATGCCGGCCAGCGCCGCGAGGGTCTGACACTCCAGGACGACCCGACCAAGAGCTCGTTCCTGTCCCCGCCCTCGTTCATCTCGGGCGGCGGCGGGCTATGCTCGACGGTCGCCGACTATCTCACCTTCTGCCGTGCGCTGCTCAATGGCGGCGAGCTGGGCGGCGTCCGCCTGCTCGGGCCGAAGACGCTGGCGCTGATGACGAGCAACCACATTCCAGGCGGCCGCGCGCTACCGGAAGTGTCGCGTTCGCTGTTCTCCGAAGCCACCTATAACGGCATCGGCTTCGGCCTCGGCTTCGCCGTGACCATGCGCCCGGCGGAGACGCTGATCGCCGGCAGCCCGGGCGAATATAATTGGGGCGGCGCGGCCACGACCTCGTTCTGGATCGACCCGGCCGAAGAGCTGATCACCATCTTCATGACACAGGTGCTGCCGTCGAGCGCCTATCCGCTCCGGCGCGAACTGCGCAGCATGGTCTATGCGGCGATCACCGAGAGCAATCTGTAAGACAAACGAAATGATCCCGCGGCTCCGGGGCCGCGGGATCGTTCACTTCAGCATCTCCGGCACGATCAGGCGCGGCAGGAACAGCGACACCTCCGGCCACACGATGAGGGCCGCCAGCACGACCAGCATCGGCACCAGCATGATCGCGGTGTCCTTTAGCGCATAGCGCAGCCGCACGCCCGCAACCGCGCAGGCGATCATCAGGCACAATCCGTAAGGCGGCGTCACCAGCCCGAACGCCAGCGACACGATCGAGACGATCGCGAACTGGACGGGGTGCAGATCGACGGACTTGGCCAACGGCTCCAGCACGGTGCCGACGATCACGATCGCCGGAATGGCGTCGAGAAAGCAGCCGACGACCAGGAAGCAGAACGCAATGAAGAAGCCGGCTGCAATCGGTCCCATGCCCCAGGTCGAGACGTTGGCCAAAAGCTCCTGCGGAATCTTGTAGTAGGCCAGCAACCAGCCGAACGCGCTCGCGGTGCCGACGCAGAACAACGCAACGCCGGCAAGGCGTCCGGTATCAAGCAGGGCCCTGTACAGTTCGCGCGCGCCGGTCTCGCGATAGAAGAATGCCGACAGCACCACTGAGTAGAGCACCGCGACACAGGCAGATTCCGTTGCGGTAAACCATCCGAGCAGGATGCCGCCAACGATGATGAACGGCGTCATCAGCGCCGGCAGCGACCGCCAGATCGCGCAGCGAAAGTCCCGCCAGCTGTCCTTCGGATAGGTCGGATAGCCCCGGCGCACCGCGTAGACATGCACGGTCGCCATCTGGGCGCCGGCAATCAGGAGGCCCGGCACGATGCCGGCCAGATACATCGCGGCAATCGAGGTCGAGATCAGTCCGCCCCACACGATCATCAGGATCGACGGCGGGATGATGACGGCGAGCACCGCGGACACCGCCGTGATGGCGATGGAGAACGAGAGATCATAGCCTTCCTTGGTCTGGGCATCGATGAAGATCTTCGACTGGCTCGCCGCATCGGCAGTCGAGGAGCCGGAAATGCCCGCGAAGAACACCGAGAGCACGACGTTGATCTGCGCCAGCGATCCCGGCCAGTGTCCGACCATCGATCGCGACAGCGCGACCAACCGGTCGGTGATGCCGCCGATGCTCATCAGATTGGCGGTCAACAGGAAGAACGGCACCGCCAGCAGGATGAACGAATTGTAGGCGTTGAAGGTTTCCTGCGCGAGCGTCATCAGCGACAGATGTGGCTCGATCACCAGGATCGGCACGCAGGCAAGGCCAAGCGCGAAGGCGACCGGCACGCGAATGACGAGCAGGCCGATGAAGACCCCGAAGAGAACCGCCGCGGCCTGTCCGGCAGAAAGAACATTCCCCGTCATTGCTTCGCCCCAACCAGAATCCGCATTTCATCAAGTATCTGTTCGCCCGCAAACACGATCCACGTCACACCTGCCACCGGCCAGGCGACGTGGATCAGCCAGAGCGGCAGGTCGGCCAGCTCCGACGTCCTGTTCCACGCGAACCGGGTGAATTCGATGCCGGCCGACACGAACACGATCGCCAGGGCGAGCACGCCGAGGCGCGCGAGGATTCGGACCGCCGCCTCCGAGCGCCGCGAAAGATCCGGCCAGACATCGACTTCGAAATGCTGCGACTCCCGGATGCCGACCATGGCGCCGATCATGATGGTCCAGACGAACAGGAACCGCGCCATCTCCTCGGTCCAGATGTAGGAGGGAATGAACGGCGTGTAGCGCGATATGATCTGCAGCGTCACCGGGATGACGAGAATGCCGACACAGGCAGCGAGCAGGATTTCGAGCAATTTCGCATAGGCCGCCGTCGCTCGGCGCCATAGCGACGGGTTCGCCGCAACAGGTATTTCGGTCATTGGAGCTCCGCGGTGGCAATCATCACCAAAGGGGCAAGCCGCAAGGCTTGCCCCGATATTGCGTCGGTAGACATGGAGAGGTCAGGCGACGTTGATCTTCTCGAAAATGCCTTCCGCGCCGATTTCCTTGGCGTAGGTGGCCATCACGGGGTCGGCGAGCTTCTTCATGGCGTCCCGCTCCTCGAACGGAACGCGCTTGAGCTTGCCGGCCTTCTCGAGCGTGTCGAGCTTGATCACCTCTTCGCTCGACTCCAGTTGACGGCCATAGTCGCCGGCTTCCTTGCCGGCCTTCATGATCGCGTCCTGCAAATCCTTGGGCAATGTCTTCAGCGTCTTCACCGAGAAGCAGATCGGCCGGATCGAGACAGCGTGCTGGGTCAGATTGAGATGCGGGGCCACTTCGTAGAACTTCATCGCCTCGACACCGGCGGCTTCGTTTTCTCCGGCCGATATCACACCGTTCTGGATCGCGTTGTAGATTTCGTTATAGGCGATCACCGTCGGGCTCATGCCGACTGCCGCAAAGGTCTTCGACCAGATCGGCGCGCCCTGCACGCGAACCTTGAGGCCCTTGAGATCGGCGAGATTCTTGAGCGGCTTGTTGGCGAAGATGTTGCGGATGCCACCGCCGGAATAACCGATCAGGACGACCTCGGCTTTCGCCGCGACTTCGTCGGCGATCGGCGCCAGGATATTGGCTTCGACGACCTTGTTCATGTGCTCGATGCCCTTGAACACGAACGGCGCGTCGATGAACGGAGCCGCCTTGGCGAAGGTCGACATGTGAGCCGGCGAGACGATGCCGTAATCGACCGCTTTGCCCTGCGACATATACTCGAAATACTGCTTCTCGAGGCCGAGCGAGGAGTTCTTGTGCAGGGTGAAGTTGACGGGCTTGCCATAGTACTTCTTCACCAGCTCTTCGAACCGGATCAATGCCCGGTTGAAGGCGTGGTCGTCGTTGAACTGGACCGCGCCGTTCAGCGTGATCGGCGCTTGCGCCCTGAGGATCGACGGCATGCCAATCGTAGCCGCCGCAGTGGTCGCACCGATACCAGCGAGAAATGATCTTCGCTTCATCGTCTCCCCTCCCTGTGATGCTCCGCCCCTGTAACCGGGGCGTGAGCGCAGCCGGCACGCGGCCGGCATTCGGGGAGGGTATGAAAAACTGCGGCGGGACGGAAGCCAATTCGCGTGCGCTGGAGGTACTCTTCGTCGCAGGGCCATTTCTGCGCGACCTGTTGCACTGCAACTCGCGCGCCCCTGCCGGTGCGCGGCAGGCCGTATGGGCGGCCTCCCACTCTCGTAGGAGACGGAAGACTTGCGGACCTGCGCGCTGCACGCAGAGGTCCGCCCGCCTTCCGCTGCAGAGCTAGTACCCACTTTTCTTGGAACGTGAGTCGTGATTCAAGGTCGGGATGATACCCGAAGCAAGAGAAGTCCACCTTTCGAGGAAAGATCGCAAGGTGCTTGAGGCGTGCTG